>DAIDHU010000441.1 GCA_027451915.1 Thiomonas sp.
GGTGGTTGCGGCCTACTCCAGCCTGACCTCCCCGGACGACAAGGACTTGAACGCCAAGATCCGCCAGCTGCTCGCGCAGCATCCCTGATCCGCCATCGCATCGCCCCGGCGCCGACCTGAAAGGATTCACCGTGAACTCCCCCGACCTGCTGATGTTGCGTGACCAGGGCGTTGCCCTGCCTGATGTCCAGTCCAGCCCTGATCGACGCAGCATCGCCATCCAGAAGGTTGGGGTGCGCGACGTACGTTATCCAATGCGCCTTCGCGGAGGCTCCGGCGATGCCCAGGCCACCGTCGGCACGTTCCAGATGACCGTCGCGCTGCCGGCGGAGGTGAAGGGCACCCACATGTCGCGTTTCCTCGAGGTGCTCGACGCCTACGCGGGCGACATGGACGCCCAGAACCTGGGCGAGCTTCTCGACACCATGCTGCCCCGCCTGGGCGCCGGCGAAGGCGCCATCACCCTGCGCGCCACCTACTTCCGGCGCAAGAGTGCCCCCGTGTCGGGGGTGTCCAGCCTGCTCGACTACGGCGTGAGCCTGCACGCCGAGACGCGCGCGGGCCGGCGGGTGCTGCGTCAGAGCGTGGACGTGCCGGTCACCAGCCTGTGCCCCTGCTCGCGCGACATCTCCGACTACGGCGCGCACAACCAGCGCTCGATCATCAGCATCGGCGCCGAACTGCGCGGCGTGTTCACCCTGGACGAGCAGATCGCCATCGCCGAGACCGCCGCATCCTGCCAGCTCTGGGGCCTGCTCAAGCGCCCGGACGAGAAATTCGTGACCGAATACGCCTACGACCACCCCAAATTCGTCGAGGACCTGGTGCGTGACGTGGCCGTGGCGCTGCGCGCCGAGCCGCGCGTGGCTGCCTACACGGTGGCCTCGGAGAATTTCGAGTCCATCCACAACCACTCGGCTTACGCATGGCTGGAAGGCCGCAACGATTGAGCGCGGGCCATCGCGGCAACAAGTCCGCCCTGCCCAGCAAGCCTTGCCGGGTGTGCGGGCGAGCGATGAGCTGGCGCCGTGCGTGGGCGGCGAACTGGGACCAGGTGCGCTACTGCTCCGAGGCCTGCCGCAAGCGCAAGGCCCAGGCGCGCGGCGCCGGGATCTGCGGGAAATCGGTCGAGGAGGTGGCAGCGTGAACCTGCCCAGGGTCGTGATGGTCACCGGCGCGGCCGGAGGCATGGGGCGGGCGCTGATGCGGCGCCTGCACGAGGCCGGCCACACGCTGGTGGCGGTGGGCCGCGACCCGCAGCGCCTGGCCGAGGTGCCGGCCCGTGTGCGCATCGTGGCCGACACCACGCAAGCGGCCCAGGCCCAGGAGGCCATGCAGGAATGCATTCGCGCCGTGGGCGTGCCCACGGCGCTGGCGCATCTGGTCGGAAGCACCCTCATCGCCCCGCTGCATCGCACCCAACCCGAGCAATGGGAGCAGATCCTGCAGGTCAACCTGGGCAGCGCGCTGGCCGTGTTGCGCGCCTGGACCACGGCCATGCGCGAGGCGCAGGCGGCGGGCGCGGCGGTGCTGGTCAGCTCCGTGGTGGCGAGGGTGGGCGCGGCCAACCACGAAGCCATCGCGGCGGCCAAGGGCGGAATCGAGGCGCTGGTGCGCAGCGCGGCGGCCACTTATGCGGCGTCGGGGCTGCGGATCAACGCCGTGGCTCCCGGGCTCACGGAAACCCCTCTGACCGCCGGGATGCTCAAGCTTCCCGCGCAGCGCGAGGCCGCCGGGCGGCAGTACCCGCTGGGCGGCGTGCAAGGCGCCGACGAGGTCGCGGCGGCCATCGAATGGCTGTTGTCGGACGCGGCTTCGCGCATCACCGGGCAGGTGCTGCCGGTCGACGGCGGTTTCACCGCGGTGCGGCCTCTGGTCAAGTGAGTCTGCCCCCGCGCCGGCCGGCGGCGGGGCAGGCCGGGCTCACCGGGAAAACTGCGCGCCCATGGTGGCGCCCTTGGACAACTGTGTGAGGTAGGCCACCAGGTCGACCATCTCGGGGCTGTCGTAGGCGGGAGGCTTGCCCAGGATGCCGGCGCGCACGCAGTGCACGATCTGGCGCTCCAGGGTATAGACCGCCTGCTTCTTGCCCTTGAACTTGGGGTATTTGGCGGCGGCGCCGATCAGGCTGGGAATGTGCTGCCCGGCCGGCGTGGTGCCCTCGGGCCTGCCACCGTCGGTATGGCAGGCAGCGCAGGTCATCAAGTGGTTGCTGAAGGCGTTCGGAGGCACCCAGGTCTGGCGGGTGCCGAAGGTGTCGTTGGCGAAGACCTGCGCGCCCTGCTCGGCCGCCTGCTCCAGGGACGAGACCTTGGCCGTGGCGCTGAACTTGCCGGCGGGCGCCGTGTCGGCCCTGGCGGGAAGGCAGCAGGCGACGGCCAGTGCGATGCCCCCGAAGCAAAGCAGGGGATGCAGCGAGCGCGCGGCAGGCGTACTTGCGGGAGGCGTGGTTGCGCGAGGCGTACGCGCGGGGAGCGGGCGGGGCATGGCAGGTCTCCTCGAAGGGTGGCGCCGCGAAGGCTCCCCGCAGTATCCCTTGCCCGACCCGGCCGGGCAACGCCCGGGAGGTATCCAAGTGTTCGCCGGGGCAGGATCGGATGCGCATGCGATATATTCCTCCATGCATAACCGACCGCCGCACATCGTGCGGACCGCAACCGACAACAGGAGCCCCTCATGCAAGGCAAGACCCTCGTTCTCCTGGCTGCCCGCCTCTCGGCGCTGGTCGCCGCGATGTGCGTCAGCTGCGGCGCGCAAGCCGCGCAGCCCGTACTGGCGGTGGCCTACGCGGGATCCATGGGCGCGCTGATGGACAAGGCCCTGGGCCCCGCCATCGAGCACAGCGCCCATGTGCGTTTCGAGGGACGTGGCGCCGGCGCCTATGGCCTGGCCCACCTGCTGGCCGACCGGCAGATCCAGGCCGATGTGTTCGTGTCCATCACCCCCGGGCCCATCGAGGTGCTGCAAAAGGCCGGACTGGTCGGCACGGCCGTGCCGGTGGCCAGCACGCAGATGGTCATCGCCTACAGTCCCAAGGGCCCGCACGCGCAAGCCTTCCGCGAGGCGGCCGAGGGCAGGCGTGCGTGGTACGAGCTGCTGGAGCAGCCGGGCCTGCGATTCGGGCGCACCGACCCGACCACCGACCCGCAGGGCCGCAACATCGTGTTCACCATGCTGCTCGCCCAGGACTACTACAAGCAGCCCGGGCTGGCCGCGAAGATCCTCGGGGACTACCAGCACAACAGCTCGCAGATCTTTGCCGAACCTTCGCTGCTCAGTCGCCTGGAAAGCGGCCAGATCGACGCTTCCTCGGGTTATCTCAGCGCGGTGATCTCCCACAAGCTGCCCTACATCAAGCTGCCCGCGCAGGTGAACCTCAGCGACCCGGCGATGAGCCGGGATTGGTACGCGCGGGTGCACTTCAGCATCACCGCCCCCGACGGCAAGCCGCAGACCCTGTCGACACAGCCCCTGGTGTTCTATGCCGCCGTGCTCGACAACGCGCCCCACCCGAAGGCCGCGCGGGAATTCGTGGAGCTGATGCGCGGCCCGCAGGGCCGGAAGATGTTCCACGACTTCGGCTACAGCGAGCCCAAGGGGCCGGACCTTCGGGCCCCCTGATCGGTCCCCGGGGGGCTCGAACAGCCGGGTTTGACAGCCGGGGGGGAAGGGTTTATGTTTGCCAGACGCGAATTCATTCGCGAATGTCAAACAACGCCCCAACCCGGATTCCCCCCATGGCCAAGACCTTTGCCTCCGCCGCCGACCTGGCGGAAAAGCGCGTGACCTTCGAGCAGCTCTCCGAGCATGCCTGGGCCTACACCGCCGAAGGCGATCCCAACACCGGAATCATCATCGGCGACGATGCGGTGCTGGTGGCCGACACCCAGGCCACGCCGGCCATGGCCGGCGACGTGATCCGGCGCATTCGCGAGGTCACCGACAAGCCCATCCGCTACGTGGTGCTGACCCACTACCACGCGGTGCGGGTGCTCGGCGCCAGCGCCTATGCGCCGCAGCAGATCCTGGCCAGCCAGGACACCTACGACCTGATCGTCGAGCGCGGCGAGGCCGACAAGGCCAGCGAGATCGGCCGCTTTCCGCGCCTGTTCCGCGATGTCGAGACCGTGCCTGCCGGGCTGACCTGGCCCACCATGACCTTCCAGGGCCGCATGAGCCTGTGGATGGGCAAGCTCGAGGTGCAGTTGCTGCAGCTCGGGCGCGGGCACACCAAGGGCGATACCGTCGTGTGGCTGCCCGGCGAACGCACCCTGCTGTCCGGGGACCTGGTCGAGTTCGACGCCACGCCCTATGCGGGCGATGCCTATTTCCAGGATTGGCCCCAGACCCTGGACAACCTGGCAGCGCTCAAGCCGCTGGCGCTGGTGCCCGGGCGCGGACCCGCGCTCAAGGGCGAGGCCCAGGTGCAAAAGGGCCTGCAGGTCACGCGGGACTTCATTCGCGACGTGTGGACCCATGTGAAGGCGGGTGCCGACGCTGGCAAGGATCTGGGCGCCGTCTACAAGGAAACCTACGCGGCGCTCAAGCCCAGGTACGGGCATTGGGTGATCTTCGACCACTGCATGCCTTTCGACGTCACCCGCTGCTATGACGAGGCCACCCGGTACCGCGACCCGCGGGTGTGGACCGCCGAGCGCGACCGCCAGATGTGGGAAAGCCTCGAAGGTTGAACTCCCGGACCACCATGGCCATGAGCACACGCAGCTATCTCGCCGGATTCGGCAACCAGTTCAGCAGCGAGGCCGAGGCCGGCACGCTGCCCCAGGGCCGCAACAGCCCGCAGCGCGCCCCGCGGGGCCTGTACGCCGAGCTCATCTCGGGCAGCGCCTTCACGGCGCCGCGACACCAGAACCAGCGTAGCTGGGTGTATCGTCGCCAACCCTCGGTGGTCACCGGCGCCTATGCTCCCTACGACCAGCCCTACTGGAAAAGCGGGGCCGCGCAGGGCCAGGATGTTCCGCCCGATCCGCTGCGCTGGCACCCCATCGCCATTCCCGACCAGGCGCTGGACTTCGTCGACGGCTTGCGCACCATCGTGGTCAACGGCGATCCGCAGGCGCAGACAGGGGTGGCAGCCCACCTGGTGCTGATGAATCGCTCGATGCAGGCGCGCGCGCTGGTCAACGCCGATGCGGAAATGCTGTTGGTGCCCCAGCAGGGCGAGCTGAGCATCGTCACCGAATTCGGCATCCTGGATGTGCGCCCGGGGGAGATCGCGCTGCTGCCCCGCGGCATCGCCTTCAGCGTGAAGGTGTGGGGCCCGTCGCGGGTGTATGTGTGCGAGAACTACGGCGCGCCGTTTCGCCTGCCCGAGCTCGGCCCCATCGGCAGCAACGGCCTGGCCGCCGCGCGCGACTTCCTGGCGCCCGTGGCGGCCTACGAGCAGCCGCAGGACCAGCCCTACGAGATCGTGCGCAAGTTCGGCGGGCGCTTGTGGCATGCCCGACAGGCGCGCACGCCTTTCGACGTCGTGGCCTGGCATGGCAACCTGGTGCCACTGAAATACGACACCGCCAACTTCATGGTCATCGGCACGGTCAGCTTCGACCACCCCGACCCCAGCATTTTCACGGTGCTGACCAGCCCCAGCGACACGCCGGGCACCGCCAACTGCGATTTCGTGATCTTCCCGCCGCGCTGGATGGTGGCCGAGGACACCTTCCGTCCGCCCTGGTACCACCGCAACCTGATGAGCGAGTTCATGGGCCTGGTGCACGGCCAGTACGACGCCAAGCCCGAGGGTTTCAAGCCCGGGGGCATGAGCCTGCACGACTGCATGGTGCCCCATGGCCCCGATGCCGAGGCCTTCGACAAGGCCAGCCAGGCGCCGCTGGGCCCGCACAAGCTGGAAGGCACCCTGGCCTTCATGTTCGAGAGCCGCTGGTGTTTCAAGCCCACCGCCTACGCGATGCAGTGCGGCGCGCTGGACCACGCCTACGCCGAATGCTGGGCCTCGCTCAAGGACGGCTTCCGATGAGCGCGGGAATCGACGCCACCCACGACCCGGCGCTGCGCAGCTGGGTGGCTTCGGCCAACGCGCCGGGCTGCGATTTCCCGATCCAGAACCTGCCCTTCGGGCGCCTGCGCCTGGGCGGGCAGCCCTGGCGCATGGGCGTGGCCATCGGCGACCAGGTGCTGGATCTGCGCCTGGCCTTCGAGGCCCGGGCCCTGCCGGAAGAGCTCGGGCCAGGGCTCGAGCTCCTGGCGGCGGGCGATCTCAACGCCTTCATGGCCCTGGGGCCGGCCGCGCGCAAGGCGCTGCGCGCGGCGCTGTCGGGCGCGCTGGCCGCCGGCAGCCAGGCCCAGGCGCGCCTGGCGGACTGCCTGGTGCCGCAGGC
>DAIDHU010000442.1 GCA_027451915.1 Thiomonas sp.
GCTTCGAGCCTAATATTGACCGACCGGTTGGTCAATATTGCGGCCAGGCCCGTCGGCGCCTCCCGTGGCTCCAGTGTTTCCAGCCCTGGCTGCCCGGTTCGCGCGCCGGCTGCGAACCCGGATTCCCGGGAGGGCCCGGCCCGCGCCGCGTCCCCCCTGCCAATGATTGTGCCCGATGACTGTTTCCGAGCTTCCCGTGCTGCTTTGCGAACGTGAAGGCGGCGTGCTCACGCTGCGCCTGAACCGCCCCCAGGCGATGAACGCGCTGGACGGCGCGCTGTGCAAGGCCTTGCTGCGCGAACTCGACGCCGCCGCCGCCGATGAACGGGTGCGTTGCGTGGTGCTGGCTGGCGCGGGGCGGGCCTTTTGCGCCGGGCAGGACCTGCGCGATCCCGCGGTGGCGCCCGGCGGCGCGCCCAAGGACCTCGGCGAAGTGGTGGCCTCGCGCTACCGCCCGCTGGTGCTGCGCCTGCGTTCCATGCCGGTGCCCACGATGGCGGCGGTGGGCGGCGTGGCCGCGGGAGCGGGCGCGGCGCTGGCCCTCATGTGCGACGTGGTGCTGGCGCGCCGCAGCGCATCCTTCGTGCAGGCCTTCGCCGCCATCGCGCTGATTCCCGACAGCGGCAGCAGCTGGCTGCTGCCGCGCCTGGCGGGCCGCGCGCGCGCGCTGGGACTGGCCCTGCTTGGCGACAAGCTGCCGGCCGCGCAGGCCGAGTCCTTCGGACTCATCTGGAAATGCGTGGACGATGACAGTTTCGACGCCGAGGTCGCGTCCCTGGCCGCGCGCCTGGCCGCGCAGCCCTCGCGCGCGCTGGTCCGCACCCGGGCGCTGATCGACGCGGGCGCGGCCTGCGAGCTCGAGCAGGCGCTGGACGCCGAGGCGCAGGCACAGCGCGACCTGGGCTTCGCGGCCGACTACGCGGAGGGCGTGGCGGCCTTTGCGCAAAAGCGCGCCCCGCGATTCACGGACCGTTGAGCGCGCCCGCCCGGGCGCGGGGTCCCGCGGCCCGGGCGCCAGGCGCGAGCGACGGACGGCCCGCATTCCCGCATGTCCCCCCGCAGTCTCCAGGAGCCCCGAATTGCACGCATCCCAAATCCCCGACGACAACGCCGCGCTGCGCGTGGCCCTGCGCGTGCGCGAGACCATGCTGGCCGACGACCATGCATCGCGCGCGCTGGGCATCGACATTGCCGAGGTGGCGCCCGGCCGGGCGCTGGCGCGCATGCGCGTGCGCCGCGACATGCTCAACGGTTTCGGCATCTGCCACGGCGGCCTGATCACCACGCTGGCCGACACGGCCTTCGCCTATGCCTGCAACTCGGCCAATCATGTCACCGTGGCCGCCGGAATCAGCGTGGATTTCGTGGCTCCCGCGCATGAGGGCGATGAGCTCAGCGCCCATTGCGAGCAGCGTACCCAGCAGGCACGCACCGGGGTCTACGACGTGGTCGTTCGCAACCAGCACGGTCACACGGTGGCGCTGATGCGCGGACGCTCGCATCGCCTGAAGGGGCGCCAGGTGTTCGCCAGCGAAGAGCCGGCCCCGCAGTCCTGACAAACCAAGAACGAGGAGACCCCCCATGACCCAGGCCCGAGGCGCCGGTGGCGCCGCGCTCGAAGCCATCGAGACCGCCAGTCGCGACGAGATCTCGGCGCTGCAATTGCAGCGCCTGCGCTGGACCCTGCAGCACGCCTACGACAACGTCGCGCACTACCGGCGCGCCTTCGACGCCAGGGGCGTGCATCCGCAGGACCTGAAAAGCCTGGAGGACCTGGCGCGTTTCCCCTTCACCGGCAAGTCCGATCTGCGCGAGAACTACCCCTTCGGCATGTTCGCCGTGCCACGCGAACAGGTGGTGCGGGTGCATGCCTCCTCGGGCACCACCGGCAAGCCCACGGTGGTGGGCTACACCCGCGCGGACATCGACACCTGGGCCGACCTGGTGGCGCGATCCATCCGCGCGGCCGGTGGCAAGCCCGGAGACATGGTGCACGTGGCCTACGGCTACGGCCTGTTCACGGGCGGCCTGGGCGCGCACTACGGCGCCGAGCGCCTGGGCTGCACCGTGGTGCCCATGTCGGGCGGCCAGACCGAGAAGCAGGTGCAACTCATCCGTGACTTCGGCCCGGACATCATCATGGTCACGCCCAGCTACATGCAGGTGATCATCGAGGAGTTCGCGCGCCAGGGGCTGGACGCGCGCGAGAGCTCGCTTCGCGTGGGCATCTTCGGCGCGGAGCCCTGGACCGAGGCGATGCGCTCGGAGATCGAGCACAAGGCCGGAATCCGCGCCGTGGACATCTACGGGCTCAGCGAGGTCATGGGGCCCGGCGTGGCCAGCGAGTGCGTGGAGACCCAGGACGGCCCCGTGATCTGGGAGGATCACTTCTACCCGGAGATCATCGACCCCGTCACCGGCGAGGTGCTGCCCGAGGGCAGCGAGGGCGAGCTGGTGTTCACCTCGCTGAGCAAGCAGGCCATGCCCATCGTGCGCTACCGCACGCGCGACCTCACGCGCCTGCTGCCGCCCACGGCGCGCGCCTTCCGGCGCATGGGCAAGATCGTCGGGCGCAGCGACGACATGCTGATCGTGCGCGGGGTGAACATGTTTCCCACGCAAGTGGAGGAAATCGTCCTGCAGCACGAAATGCTGTCGGGGCAGTACCAGATCCATCTCAGCCGCGACGGCCACCTGGACAAGGTGGAGGTGCATTGCGAGGTGCAGCCCGAGCACGCGCAGATCAGCGAGGCGCAGCGCGAGCAGATCGCCCATTGGGTGGCGCACCGCATCAAGACCCTGGTGGGCATCAGCACCCGCGTGGTCGTGCTGCCTCCGGATTCCATCGAACGCACCCTCACCGGCAAGGCGCGGCGCGTGTTCGACCATCGCCCGCGCAGCGCCTGAGCGCCAGCCGAGACACCCGATGGCCCGAGGACGAGCCCCCCAGTACGACGAGCAGCGCGCGCTGATCCTGAGCCAGGCCGCGCGCCTGTTCGCGCAGCAGGGCTTCATGGCGACCTCGATGAACCAGGTCGCCGAGGCCTGCGGCCTGTCCAAGGCCGCGCTGTACCACTATTTCCGCGACAAGTACGCGCTGGCCGCGCATATCGCCGAGACCCATGTGCGCCAGCTGCTCGAGGTGGTGATGCGCGCGCAGGCCGAATGCGCCGAGCCGCGCGCGCTGCTGGCGCTGCTCATCGAGCGCTTCGTGCGCGAGTACGCCAGCGCGCAGGACGCCCACCGCGTGCTCACCGAGGACGTGCGCTTCCTGGCCGAAGAGGATCGCCAGCGCATCCTCGACGTGGAACGCGAGGTCGTGGCCCGCTTCGCGCAGTCCATGCGCGCGCTGCGCCCCGAGCTGAGCGGGCGCGATCTGGACAAGCCGCTGGCCATGCTGCTGTTCGGCATGATCAACTGGCTGTTCACCTGGTTCAAGCCGGGGCGCGGACTCGACTACGAGCAACTCGCGCCCATGGTCGCCGACCTGTTCCTGCACGGCATGCTCGACATGGGCATGCCGGCCTCCCCCGCACCCGCGACGCCGGCGCGCCGGCGCGAATCCCGACCCACCGACACGACGAGGACCCCGACATGAGCACGACCCCCCAGGCCTGGATCATCGACGCCTGCCGCACGCCTTTCGGACGCTACGGCGGCGCGCTGTCGGCTGTGCGCGCCGACGACCTCGGGGCCGCGCCCATCCGCGCGCTGATGCAGCGTCACGCGCAGCTCGACTGGGGCGCGCTGGACGAGGTGATCTATGGTTGCGCCAACCAGGCCGGCGAGGACAATCGCAACGTGGCGCGCATGGTCGCGCTGCTGGCCGGGCTGCCCGTGCAGGTGGCCGGCCACACGGTCAACCGCCTGTGTGCCTCCGGGCTGGAGGCCGTGTCGCAGGCGGCGCGCGCCATCCGCTGCGGCGAGGCGGACCTCATGCTGGCCGGGGGCGTGGAGAGCATGTCGCGCGCGCCTTTCGTCATGGGCAAGGCCGAGAGCGCCTTCTCGCGCAGCGCGCGCATCGAGGACACGACCATCGGCTGGCGCTTCGTCAACCCGCAGATGAAGGCGCGCTACGGCATCGACTCCATGCCCGAGACGGCGGAGAACGTGGCCGTCGAGCATGGCATCTCGCGCGTCGACCAGGACGCCTTCGCGCTGCGCTCGCAGCAGCGCTGCAAGGCCGCGCAGGACGCGGGCTTCTTCGCCGGCGAGATCATCCCGGTGAGCGTGCCGCGTGGGCGCGGCGAGAGCGTGGAGGTCACGCAGGACGAGCATCCTCGCGCCGACACCACGGCCGAGCAGCTGGCCCGGCTCAAGCCGGTGGTGCGCGAGGGCGGCACGGTCACCGCGGGCAATGCCTCGGGGGTCAACGATGGGGCCTGCGCGCTGCTGCTGGCCTCCGACGCGGCGGTGCGCCGCTGGGGACTGGTGCCGCGTGCGCGCGTGGTCGGCGCGGCAGCGGCGGGGGTGGCGCCGCGGGTCATGGGCATCGGCCCGGTGCCGGCGGTGCGCAAGCTGCTGCAACGCAGCGGCTGGGAGCTGGGCGGGGTCGACGCCATCGAGCTCAACGAGGCCTTCGCCGCGCAGTCCCTGGCGGTGCTGCGCGAGCTGGG
>DAIDHU010000443.1 GCA_027451915.1 Thiomonas sp.
CAGTAATAGCGGTAGGACGCGCGGTCGTGCAGCCGGCCCGCGTGCTGGATGGGGCCCCACTGGCGCGCCTGCGCGGCCAGAAGGATCTGCGCGGCCTGCTCCACCTCGCCGAACTCCGGGCGCATGGCCTCGACGATGGGAGCGATCTGCAGGGGGTGGATGCTCCACATGCGCTGGAAGCCGAAATCCCGCCGGGCGCGCAGCGCATCCGAGCGCACGACCTCGGGGTCGCGCAGCTCTGTGCAGACGTTGTGCGCGGCCATGCGCCCGTGGGCCAGCGCGGCGGAGGCGATCTCGGCCTTGGCGCGCACCACCAGCGGATGCTCGAACTGGCCCGGGCTGTGCATGGCCCGCGCGTCGATGGCGCCGCGGTGCGCGCTGACCCAGTCCATGATGCCGAAGTCCAGCACCTCGACCTGCGGCAGCGCCGCGATCTCCCACACCCGGCGCAAGGCGCCATGGGTCTCGATCAGCACGTGCACCGGCAGCGCGGTCCTGCGCCCGCCCTCGCGCGCGGCCTCCTGCGCCGCCTCGGCCACCTCGAGCACCTCGTGCTCGCTGGCGACCTTGGGAATGGTGACATAGGCCAGGCGGGGGCCGGCCTCGACCACGATGCGCCTCACCTCCTCGCGCCAGCAGGGATGGGAGGGGGCGTGGATGCGCACGCCGACCCGCTGGAAGCGGTTGGCCGGGGAATTCACCAGCTCGGCCACCATGCGCGCCTGCTCGGCCTCCTGCCCGGCCGCGGCGCCGTCCTCGCAATCGGCCGTGAGATCGAACACCGGGCCCATGGCCGCCTGCAGGGCCAGGGCCTTGTCGAGCAGGCGGCGGCTGCCCGCGTAATGTTCACAGGCCGCCAGCGCCAGCGGCGGATCGCCGGCGGAGAACAGGGCTTCGCGGGGATGCGGCGGCGCGGAATTTGGCAGGGTCACTTGTTGAGCTCGCGCATCGCGCGCGAGAGTCCGTCCAGGGTCATCGGGAACATGCGCGCGCCGAAGATGCTACGGATGATCTCGATGGAATGGTGGTATTGCCACAGATTGGGAGGGGTCGGGTTGAGCCACACCGCGTGGCGCCAGGTCTGCAGCAGGCGCTGCAGCCAGGCCGCGCCGGGCTCCTCGTTGGCAAATTCGAGCGCGCCGCCGGGCTGCAGGATCTCGTAGGGGCTCATGGTCGCGTCGCCGACCACCACCACCTTGTAGTCCTCGCCGAACTTGTGCATCAGGTCGAGCATGTCCAGGCGCTCGGCGTGGCGCCGCCGGTTGTCCTTCCACACGTGGTCGTAGATGCAATTGTGGAAATAGAAATGTTCCAGATGCTTGAACTCGCCGCGCGCGGCCGAGAACAGCTCCTCGCAGATGCGGATGTGCTCGTCCATCGAGCCGCCCACGTCGAGGAACAGCAGCACCTTGACGCGATTGTGGCGCTGCGCGCGCATGCGCAGGTCCAGCCAGCCGGCGTTGCGCGCGGTGCCCAGCACGGTGCCGTCCAGGTCCAGTTCGTCGGCCGCGCCCTCGCGCGCGAAACGGCGCAGCCGGCGCAGCGCCACCTTGATGTTGCGCGTGCCCAGCTCCACCTGGTCGTCCAGGTTGTCGTACTCGCGGCGCTCCCATACCTTGACGGCGCTGCGGTTGCCGGCCGACGGGCCGCCCACGCGGATGCCCTCGGGGTGGTAGCCGCCGTGCCCGAACGGACTGCTGCCGCCGGTGCCGATCCAGCGGCTGCCGCCGGCGTGGCGGCCCTTCTGCTCCTCCAGGCGCTTGCGGAATTCCTCCATCAGCCGATCCCAGCCAAGCTTTTCCAGGCGCGCCCTGTCCTCGGGCGAGAGGTGCCTGCGCATCGATGCGCGCAGCCACTCCTCGGGAACGTCCGCCTGCAGGCCCGGCAGGTTCTGCACGCCGCGGAAGTACTGCCCGAAGGCGCGGTCGAACTTGTCGTAGTGCGACTCGTCCTTGACCAACGCGGCACGCGACAGGGCGTAGAACTCGTCGAGGGAATGTCCGATCACCCGCGCCCGCAGCGCCTCCAGCAGCCCCAGATACTCGCGGGTGGAGACCGCCAGGCCGCAATCACGCAGATGCAGGAAAAAGTCGATCAGCATGGCGAGCGGCCGGGACGCGCGGGGCGTGGAGGTGGTCCTTCACCGGTTGTGGCGCGCCATGAAGACCAGACGCTCGAACAAGTGCACGTCCTGCTCGTTCTTCAGCAGCGCCCCGTGCAGGGGCGGCACCACCACCTTGTGGTCGCCGCTGCGCAGAGCCTCGGGGCCGATGTCCTCGGCCACCAGCAGCTTGAGCCAGTCGATGAGTTCCGAGGTCGAAGGCCTTTTCTTCAGGCCCTGCACCTCGCGCAAGCCGAAGAACACCTCCAGCGCCTCGGTCAGCAACTCCTTGCGCAACCCGGGGAAATGCACGTCCACGATGCGCGCCATGGTCTCGCGGTCGGGGAATCGGATGTAGTGGAAAAAACAGCGCCGCAAAAAGGCGTCGGGAAGTTCCTTTTCGTTGTTCGAGGTGATGAACACCAGTGGCCGGTGGCGCGCCCGCACGGTCTCGCGGGTCTCGTAGCAATGGAACTCCATGCGATCGAGTTCGCGCAGCAGGTCATTGGGAAACTCGATGTCGGCCTTGTCGATCTCGTCGATCAGGACCACGCAGGGGCCTTCATGCTCGAAGGCCTGCCACAGCACGCCCTTGACGATGTAGTTGCGGATGTCGTGCACCTTGGCGTCGCCGAGCTGCGAGTCCCGCAGGCGCGACACGGCGTCGTACTCGTACAGGCCCTGTTGCGCCTTGGTGGTGGATTTCACATGCCACTGCAGCAGCGGGAGATCGAGCGCGCGCGCCACCTCCTCGGCCAGCATGGTCTTGCCGGTCCCTGGCTCGCCCTTGATCAGCAGCGGACGCTGCAGGGTGATCGCCGCGTTGACGGCGATGTTCAGATCCTCCGTCGCCACGTAGTCGGAACTTCCCTCGAAACGCAAGGCCATGCAGGACCCTCCCGGAATCAGCCAGCCGCCAGGCGCGCACCGAAGGCCAGGAACACCAGGCCGGTGCAGCGATCGAGCGCGCGCGCCACGCGCCGGCTGGAAAGCCAGCGCCCGATCGGCGCCGTGGCCGCGATCAACACGGCGAACCAGGCCAGCGAAAGCAGCACGTGCACGCAGGCCAGCAGGAACAGAAAGCCCCCGACCCACACGCCGCGGGGCACGAACTGGGGCAGGAAACTCAGGTAGAACACCCCGACCTTGGGGTTGAGCAGATTGGTCAGCAGCCCGCGCAGCCAGTCCGCGGCCAGGCCCGGC
>DAIDHU010000444.1 GCA_027451915.1 Thiomonas sp.
TGCTGTTCACCAGCAGCCTGGGCTCGGCGCACGGCGACGGCGCGCTGCTGGCCCTGGATACTGGCGACGGCAGCGCTTCGGTGCTGCATGCCTTCGGCCCGGGGGACGTCTCCGCGCCCTCGGGCAACCTGGTGCAGGGCGCCCAGGGCCATGTCTACGGCACCGCGCCCTTCGGCGGCACCCATGGGCAGGGCGGGGTATTCGAAGCCTGCTGAGCCTGCTAGCGCATCAGGAAGTAGCTGCGCAGGCCTTCGAGCAGCATGTTCACGGCGATGGCCGAGACGATCAGGCCCATGAGTTTCTCGGCCGCGCGCATCACCGCATCCCCCAGGCGCTGGAACATCTGCTCGGCCAGCAGCAGCAGGCCGGTGGTGATGGCCATGGCCGCGGTGAGCGCGCCCACGCGCAAGACCACGGCACCCGGATTCGCGGAACTGAGCAACAGCACCGCGGCCAGCGCCGACGGGCCCGCCAGCAGCGGAACGGCCAGAGGGAAGATCAGCGGCTCGCGTTGCTCGCCCTGACCGAACATGGTCTCCGAGCCCGAAAAGATCATCTTGATGGCCACCAGCAGCAGGATCACCCCGCCGGCCACTTCCAGCGAGGCCTGGCGCAGCCCCAGGAGCTCCAGGAAGCCGCGGCCTCCGGCCATGAAGGCCAGCAGGACCAGATAGGCGATGAGGCTCTCGCGCAGGGTGACCCAGGCCCGCCGCCGCGACGGCAACTCGTGCGTGACGGCCAGGAACACCGGCATGTTGCCGAAGGGGTCCAGGATCAGCAGCAGCAGGATCAGCGTGGACCAGAAGTCATGGCTGGGGAACATCGCGGCCTCGGGTACGGGAATCGGAAGCGAAGCATGCCCGCGACGGGCTCAGGCTCGCGGGTGGTGGCGCGCATGCAGCTGGCGCAGGCGCTCGCGCGCCACGTGGGTGTAGATCTGGGTGGTGGAGATGTCCGCGTGGCCCAGCAGGAGTTGCACCACGCGCAGGTCGGCGCCGTGGTCCAGCAGGTGGGTGGCGAAGGCGTGGCGCAGCGTATGCGGCGACAAGGGCGAGTCGATGCCCGCGCGATGCGCCAGCGCCCGCAGGCGGGTCCAGAACATCTGGCGGGTCATCCCCGCCGGGGCGCCGCGCCCGCGCCCGGCGCTGCGCGCCGTGACGAACACGAAATCGCTGGGGGCTCCGTGCAGCAGTTCGGCGCGCGCCGCATCCAGGTAGCGCCGCAGCCATTGCGAGGCCTGCTCGCCGAAGGGCACCAGGCGATCCTTGCCTCCCTTGCCGCGCACCACCCGCACCACGCCTTCGTCCAGGCTGAGGTCGGCGATGCGCAGGCCCACCAGCTCGCTCACCCGCAGGCCACTGGCATACAGGAGTTCGAGCATGGCGCGATCGCGCAGGCCCAGCGCCTGGTCCAGCGCGGGCGCCTCCAGCAGCGCCTCCACCTGGGCCTCGCTGAGGGTCGAGGGACGCCGTGCCGGTTGTCGCGCCCGCTCGAGCTTGAGCGTGGGGTCGTCCGCGCGCCGGCCCTCGCGCACCTGCCATGCGTAAAAGCGCCGCAGCGCGACCAGGCGGCGATTCGACGCGCTGGCCTTGCTGCCGGCGAAGCGCGCGGCCAGGTAGGCCATCACCTCGGCCTCTCCCGCCTGCTCCAGGCCACAGCGCCCGCTGGAGGCCAGCCAGCGCGCGAAAAGGCCCAGATCGCCGCGATAGGCCGCCAGGGTATTGGCCGCCAGTCCCTGCTCCAGCCACAGCGCGTCGCAAAAGGCGTCGATGGCCGCCTGGCAGGCGTCGCGCGGCGGCGGCCAGGCGTCGCTGGGGCGCCGGCGCCCGCGGCGCGCGGGAGCCGGCGCGGGGGCCCGCGCCTCAGGCATCGAACAAGCCCGGCGACCGCGCTGGCAGTGCGCCCTCGTGGCACAGCAGCCAGCGCTTGATGCGCAGCAATTCCCCTCCCGCATCCGTGGAATGGGCGAAGCCGCCCAGGCCCGCGGCGCCGATCACGCGGTGGCAGGGCACCAACGGCGCGAAGGGATTGGCGCCGCAGGCCTGGCCGACCGCACGCGCCGCGCTGCCGAGTTCGCGCGCCAGATCGCCGTAGCTGCGCGTGCGCCCGACCGGAATGTCGCACAGCGCCGCCCACACCCGGCGCTGGAAGGCGCTGCCACGCGGCGCCAGCGCGAGCTCGGGGCGCTGGCGCGGGTCGCGGCAATAGGCCTGCAGCTGCGCCTGCAACTCGCGCAGCAGGGGCGTTCGCGCGGACCTGAGCGCGCCGGGCACGGCCGGGCCGACCAGGTACTCCGTGCAGAGCAGCGCATCGGCGCTGCAACGCACGCCGAGCCGGCCGAAGGGAAGCTCCAGCACGGCATCCCAGGGCTCGGGGTCCGGGCGCGAAGCAGTCGACATGGACATCATGGCACCATGCTACGGTCAGCCGGGTGTCCGCGCCGCCGCGGGGGCGCCCGCGTCGCCGCCCGGCTGCTGGTCCAGCGCCCATCGCACATGCTCGGCGACCATCGCATCGGCCCCCGGCAAGGCGGCGCGCAAAGCCTCCTCCAGCAGGGGCTGCAGCGGGTCGCCGGGCGTCAGCGCGCGGCGCGCATTGCCCAGCGCGACCGCCAGGTTGCGGCGCCAGCGCGCGTAGCCGATGCGGCGGATCGCGCTGCCTTCGGTGCGGGCTTCGAATGCCCCCTGGTCCCAGGCCCACAGCTCCAGCAGCGTGGCCTGGTCCAGGCCTTGGCGGGGAAGGAAGTCCGGCAGGGGCGAGCGCCGCGCCCAGCGGTTCCAGGGGCAGGCCAGCTGGCAGTCGTCGCAGCCGTACACGCGATTGCCCATGGGCGCGCGCAAGGCTTCGGGAATGGGCCCGTCGAGCTCGATGCTCAGATAGGAGATGCAGCGCCGCGCGTCGACCACGTAGGGCCGGACGATGGCGCGCGTGGGACAGACATCGAGGCAGCGCGTGCAGCTGCCGCAATGCCCCTCCAGCGGCGCGTCCACCGGCAGATCCAGGTCGGTGTAGATCTCTCCCAGGAAAAACATCGAGCCGGCATCCCGGTGCAGCAGCAGGCTGTGCTTGCCGCGCCAGCCCAGGCCGGCCCGCGCGGCCAGCGCCACCTCGGGCACCGGCGCGGAGTCGGTGAAGGCGCGCAGCACCCGCGGCTGCGCCTGGCGGGCGATGAATTCCGCCAGGCGGCCCAGGCGCTGGCGCAGCACGCGGTGGTAATCCCGGCCCCGCGCGTACACCGACACCACCGCCTGCTGCGGCTGTCCCAGGCGCTGCCATTCCATCGCCCGCCAGCCCGGAGGCGCCTGTTCGGGCAGGTAGTCCAGGCGCGCGGTGATCACCCGCAGCGTGCCGGGCAGCAACTCGGAGGGCCGCGCACGCGTCATGCCGTGGCGGGCCATGTAGTCCATGGTGCCGTGCATGCCCTGCTCCAGCCAGCGCGCCAGGTGCGCCTCGGTATCGCCCAGCTGCAGGTCGCTGACGGCGATCTGGGACAATCCCAGCGCCTGCGCGCGCTCGCGGATGTCGCGCAGCAGCCGCGCGCCGTCGAAGCCTTGCGCCGGGGCCGGATTTGCATGCTCGGGGGCCATGCCGGCATGCTACGCAATGCGGCCCCCATTCCCCACGCCCGAGTCCATGACCGCCCTCCTCCTCCGGCATTGCCCCGACGATTCCGCCACCTCGCAGCTGGGCGCCGAGCTGGGACGCGCGCTGCGCGCCCGCGGCCTGCCCCCGCTGCTCATCACCCTGCATGGGGAACTCGGCGCGGGCAAGACCACGCTGGTACGCGCAACCTTGCGGGCCCTGGGCGTGACAGGGCGTATCAAAAGCCCCAGTTATGCGTTGGTAGAACCCTACAGCCTGGAAAAACTTGACCTAGAATTGAAGCGTTCTGTCCAGATAACGGCCTATCATATTGATCTGTATCGATTTTCATCTCCCGACGAATGGCTGGATGCCGGTCTGGGGGATGTACTCGACGGCAAGTCCCTGTGTTTCGTGGAATGGCCCGAACGGGCGCCGGGCTTGCCGAGGGCGGATCTGGATATCCGTATCGCCGCGCGGGGCGACTCCCGCGAGGTCTCGTTGCACAGCGGCAGCCCCGCCGGGGATGCCGTGATCGAAGGCTGGGCGGGCGCGCAGGCGCACGCCGGATGACGCGCCGGGCCCACCCGGCGCGCCGCGCAAGGGAGAGCCCGACATGACCGTAGACCGTCGCAGGTTCCTGTATCAGAGCTCCAGCATCGCCCTGCTGCTGAGCGCGCCGAGCATCGCGCGCGGCGCGACCATCGTGGCGGTGCGAGTGTGGCCGGCCCCCGAGTACACACGGGTCACCCTGGAGTCGGACCAGGCGCTCAGCGCCAGCCATTTCCTGGTTCCCGATCCGCCGCGCCTGGTGGTGGACGTGAAGGGCCTGAACCTGGACCCGCAGCTGCGCGAGCTGGTCGGCAAGATCCGCCCGGACGACCCCTTCATCCGCGATGTGCGCGTGGCGCAGTTCGCGCCGGACGTGGTGCGCCTGGTGCTGGACCTGAAGCAGCCGGTGCACCCTCAGGTGTTCAGCCTGCCCCCGGTGGCCGCCTATCGCAACCGACTGGTCTTCGATCTGTACCCGATGGGTCCCGACTCCCTGCTGGCGCTGGCGAAGCAGCAGCCGCGGCGCGCCACGGCCGAGGCCACCTCGCTCACCCGGCCGCGCGAGGACACGCTGGGCGAATGGCTGCAGCAGCACCGCTCCAGCCTGGATGGGCCCGATGCGCCCGAGGTGGCGCGGGACCAGTCGGAGCGCCCGCCGACCCTGGCGCGTCAGGATCCCCCGCGCCGCGACCGGCGTCCGCAACGCAGCGTGCTGCTGATGATCGATCCCGGCCATGGTGGCGAGGACCCCGGCGCGACCGGGCCCAGCGGCGTGCACGAGAAGGACATGGTGCTCCTGATCGGGCACGAACTGCGGGAAATGGTCCAGAGCACCCCCAACCTGCGGGTGGGGATGACGCGCGACAGCGACTTTTTCGTGCCCCTGTGGATGCGCGTGGAAAAAGCCCAGCGCGCCAACGCCGACCTGTTCACGTCCATCCATGCCGATGGCTGGTACACGCCGCAGGCGCGCGGAGCCTCGGTGTTCTGCCTGTCCGAGGGCGGCGCCTCGAGTGTGGAGGCGCGGCTCATGGCCCAGCGCGAGAACGCCGCCGACGCCATCGGGGGCATCGACATCCAGGCCCACGATTACCAGGTCGCCAAGGTCATGCTCGACATGTCGACCACCGCGCAGATCGACGCCAGCCTGAAGATGGCCGGCCCCACCCTGCGGCGCATGGGTTCCATCGTGCATTTGCACTCGCGCCAGGTGCAGCAGGCCGGCTTCGTGGTGCTCAAGTCGCCCACGGTGCCGTCGATGCTGGTGGAGACCGCGTTCATCAGCAATCCGGAGGAGGAGGCGCGGCTGCAGACACCCGCCTATCGCCGCAAGGTGGCGCGCGCGATTCTCGAGGGCATCCGTGACTACCTCAGCACCCGGCCGCCGCTGGCGCGGCGCCGCACCATGGTCTGAGGCCGCGCATGCACGGTCCGGCTCGCGGCGAAGCCGCCGGCCGGGCCCGGCGCCGACGGCTCAGGCGCGACGCGCGCGAGCGCGCAGCCAGCCCAGGCCCAGGGGCAGCAGCGAAATCACCACCACCGCCAGGCTCATGGCCGGCAGGTGCGCGCGCACCCAGGGCAGGTTGCCGAAGGCGTATCCGGCGCCCATGAGCAGCCCCACCCACAGCGCCGCGCCCAGCGCATTGAAACCCAGGAAGCGCGCGTAGGACATGCGCGCCACGCCCGCGACGAAGGGTGCGAAGGTGCGAACGATGGGAATGAAGCGGGCGCTGACCACGGTGATGCCGCCGTAGCGCTCGTAGAAGGCGTGCGCGCGGTCGAAGGCGCGGCGGTTGAACCAGCGGCTGTGCTGCCACGAGAACACCCGATGCCCGACGGCGCTTCCGATGCCGTAGTTCAGCGAATCCCCGAGCACCGCCGCCGCCCACAGCAGCGCCAGCCCCACGCCCAGGTGCAGCTGGCCCGAGGCGCACAGCGCCCCCACCACGAACAGCATGGAGTCCCCGGGCAGGAAGGGGGTCACCACCAGGCCTGTCTCGAGGAACACGATGCCGAACAGCAGCGCCCAGATCCAGGCGCCGTACACGCCGATCAGGCGGGTCAGCTCGGCGTCGAAATGCAGCAGAAGGTGGATCAGCTCTAGGATCTGGTGCATCGTGCGCGGCGCCCGCCCCCGGTCGAAAGCGCGAAAGTATACTGGGCCCATGCATTCCGAAGGCCCGCTGCAGGCCCCTCTGACCGCCACCGACGAGGCCGCCGCGAGCGGCGCCGGCGCGCCTGCCCGACGGCAGGCCGGCGCCGGCCCCTACGCCGCCAGCGAGCTCCCGGCGCCGATCCGGGCGCTGCCCGACACCCTGGTTTCCCAGATCGCCGCCGGCGAGGTGGTGGAGCGTCCCGCCTCGGCCCTGCGCGAGCTGCTGGACAACGCGCTGGACTCCGGCGCCACGCGCATCACCGTGCGCCTGCAGCAAGGCGGACTCGACCTGGTATGCGTGGAGGACGACGGCTGCGGCATCGCCGCCGCCGAACTCCCCCTGGCCCTGGCGCGCCACGCCACCAGCAAGATCGCCTCGCTGCGGGACCTCGAGCAGGCTCGAAGCCTGGGATTCCGGGGCGAGGCGCTGGCCTCGATGGCCGCCGTGGGCGAGCTGGAGATCGTCAGCCGCCGCGGCAGCGAGCCGGCGGCCAGCCTGCGCGCCGAACTCGGCCGCGTGCACGCGCCGGCTCCCGCGGCCGCCCCGCCCGGCACCTGCGTGAGTCTGCGCAGGCTGTTCCACGACATCCCCGCGCGCCGCAGTTTTCTCAAGTCGGCCGCCACCGAGGGCGGCTGGTGCGCCGAGATGGTGCGACGCGCCGCGCTGGCCCATCCTCGCGTGGCCTTCTCGCTGTGGCAGGACGGGCGCCAGACCCTGCGGGTGGAGGCCGTCGAGGACCCGCTGCGACGCCTGGCCGACGTGCTGGGAAAGGCCTTCGCCGCCGATGCGCTGCCCTTGGTCCACGACATCGGGCCGCTGCGCGTGGCCGGACTCGTTTGCCGCCCCACCGCGGCACGCTCGCGCGCCGAGGTCCAGCAACTGTTCGTGAACCGGCGCTGGGTGCGCGACCGCATGCTCGGCCACGCGGTGCGCGCCGCCTACGCGGACGTGCTGCACGGTCATCTGCAACCCCAGTACGTGCTGCTGCTCGAGTTGCCCCCCGAACGCGTGGACGTGAACGTGCATCCGGCCAAGAGCGAGGTGCGGTTCCGCGAATCCCAGGCCGTGCACCAGGCCGTGCGCCACGCGGTGCAGCAGGCGCTGGCACCGGCGCTGGGATCTCGCGCAGCCCCCGGCGACCCCGCCGTTGCGCGCTCCGATCCCGAGCCGGGCGCGGGGGACGCGCCGCGGGCGCCTCCGGGGCTGCCGCCGCGCTCCCAGGCTCCGTGGCTGCGCGCCGAGGCGCGCCAGGACACCCTGCCCCTGGGCAGCCTGATGCGCGCCTATGCGCCCCTCGATCCGAACCCTCCCACGCCGTTGCGCGAGCCGGCTCCCCCGCCGCTGTCCGGGCCGGCGCATCGCGTCGGCCTGGAGACGCCCGCGCCCGCGCCCGCGCCCGACGACGCGCCGCTGGGCCATGCGATCGCCCAGTTGCACGACATCTACATCCTGGCGCAAAACCGCCACGGCCTGGTCGTGGTGGACATGCACGCCGCGCACGAGCGCGTCGTGTACGAGC
>DAIDHU010000445.1 GCA_027451915.1 Thiomonas sp.
CCACGCGGCGGGGCAGGTCGATCCAGCCGGCGACGTTCCAGCTGCGGATCAGGCCGCGCCCCCATTCGTCGCCGATCACCTGTTGCACGCGGGCCGCGGTGGCCGCGGGCAGCACGCCCAGGGAGTTGCCGTCGAGGTAGATCAGCCCGGGGGGCAGCGCGAACTGTGCGCGCAGCGGCGCCAGCGGGTCGGCCGCGTCGCGCGCGGCGCAGGCGTCACGGTTGAGGGGGGTCTGCATGGGGTGGTTTCCGGAGTCGGGCGGGAAGGACGGATGGGAGGCCGCGGGTTCAGAGCGGGCGAAGCACCGCGCGCACCGGCGAGGCGCAGGCCCCGGCGAGTTTCAGCGGCAGTGCGATGAGCTCGTAGTCGCCCTCGGGCACCTGGTCGAGCACCAGGTTCTCCAGCACCCGCATGTCCAGGCGCAGCAGGGTGTGGTGCGCCTCCAGGCCCTTGCTGTCGGCCGGATCCACCGAGGGGGTATCGATACCCGCCAGGCGCACCCCGCGCTCGCCCAGCCACGCCAGGGCCTCGGGGGCATAGGCCGTGAAGGCCGGGTTCCACGCGGTGGCCGTGCGCCGGCAGGTGCGCACCAGCACCCGCGGGGGAAGGTCGCGCTCGGCATGGCGCAGATGCTCCACCCGCACCAGGGGACCGAGGTCGATGGCGTGGATCACGCGGCAGGGGCCCAGGTAGGGCCGCAGGTCGACGGCCTCGATGGAGGCCGCGCCGTCGGCGTAGTGCAGCGGCGCATCGGCGTGCGCGCCCACATGGGGTGAGAGCTCCAGGGCGCTGAGATTCACCGAACTGCCGCCCGCGATGCGCGCCGTCCATTGCAGCGCGTAGGGCCGGTCGCCCGGGAACAGGGGCGAGGCCGGGTCCACGGTGGGCGAGATGTCGTACAAGGCTTGGCTTCGCATCGCCGAAACCTTAGGCCAGGATCCGGCGCCGTGGTGTCGGTAATTCCCAACACCGCGGAGCGCGTAATGTCTTGTTCAGGCCGCGGGCCGAGGCCCCTGGGCCTGCGGCCCGCGCAGCAGCACGATCAGCGCGCCGGCGCCGCCGTCGTGCGGGCCGGCCTGGCAAAAGGCCAGCACGTCGCGCATCTGCAGCAGCCACCCGCGCACCTTGTGGCGCAACACGCCTTCGCGCCCCGGCGAGCCCAGGCCCTTGCCGTGGATCACCCGCACGCAGCGCGCGCCGCGTTGCTGCGCCGAATGCGTGAACTCCAGCAGCGCGGCGCGCGCCTCGTCGCGCCGCAGGCCGTGCAGGTCGAGCTCGGCCTGGATCACCCAGTGGCCGCGACGCAGCTTGCGCAGCACGTCGGGACCGATGCCAGGGGCGCGGTAGGACAGTTCCTGGTCGGTCTCCAGCAGGCTGTCCAGGTCCACGCTGTCCGACAGGGATTCCTGCAGCGCGGCGCGCTCGTCGAGCAGGCGCTGGCGGGGAATCGGCGGCGGGGGCTCCGGGCGCAGCAGCACGCGGTCCGGCTCGGGCAGGGGCCGCGCGCCGGCCACGGCCTGGCGAAACAGGCCGCCTTCGTCGTCGACGCCCGCGGCCCGGGCCTGCGCCGCCGCCTCCGCCGGCGCCAC
>DAIDHU010000446.1 GCA_027451915.1 Thiomonas sp.
AGCAGGTGCACAGCGGGCTGGGCGAGATGCGCAACCTGGCGCAGGGCGTCGGAGACCTCAAGCGCGTGTTTTCCAACGTCAAGTCGCGCGGACTGTTCGGCGAGATCCAGCTCGCCGCGCTGATCGACCAGGTGTTCACCCCCGAGCAGTATGGCGTGAACGTGGAGACGGTGCCCGGCAGCGGCGCCCGCGTGGAATACGCCGTGCGCCTGCCGGGAGACGGCGACACGGGGCTGTGGCTGCCGATCGACGCCAAGTTCCCGCGCGAGGACTACGAGCGCCTGCTGGAGGCGCAGGACAGCGCCGACAAGGCCGCTGCCGAGGCTGCTGCCAAGGCGCTCGAGCAGCGCCTGCGCGACGAGGCCCGCTCGATTCGCACCAAGTACGTCGCCGCGCCGCACACGACGGATTTCGCCATCCTGTTCCTGCCGACCGAAGGGCTGTACGCCGAGGCGCTGCGCCGCCCGGGGCTGGTGGAGGCGCTGCAGCGCGAGCAGCGCGTGATGCTGGCCGGCCCCACCACGCTGCTGGCCTTGCTCAACAGCCTGCAGATGGGCTTTCGCACCCTGGCGCTGCAGCAGCGCTCGACCGAGGTGTGGAAGGTGCTGGGGGCGGTGAAGACGGAGTTCGGCAAGTTCGGCGAGGTGCTGGCCAAGGTGCGCAAGAAGCTCGACGAGGCCGGCAGCACGCTGGGCGCCGCGGAGACCCGCACGCGGGTCATGGGCCGTCAGCTCAAGGCCGTCGAGGAACTGCCCGTGGAACAGAGTCGCTCCGTGCTCGGTTTGCCCCCGATCAACCCCGGGGACGAGGAGGCGGCGCTATAAAGGAAGTCAGGGACGGCCGACCGCCGGGGGTGACGGGCGTTCCTGCCCGTTCCACGCTCGCCCCCGACACAGGAGCCCCGCATGCAGGCGCAAGACATCAGCCTGGACGTCCTGGCGGAGAAATACGCCAAGAACGGTGAACGCAACGCCGAAGACATCCAGCAGCGCGTTGCGCGTGCGCTTGCCGAGGTGGAACCCGACCCCCCAGCCGCGCAGGCGCGCTTCCTGCAGGCCATGCAACGCGGCTTCATTCCCGCCGGGCGCATCATGTCGGCCGCCGGCAGCGGCATCCAGGCCACGCTGATCAACTGCTTCGTGCAGCCGGTGGGCGACTCGGTGTCGGAGGACGAGGACGCCAAGCCCGGCATCTACCGCGCGCTTGCCGAGGCCGCCGAGACCATGCGCCGGGGCGGGGGCGTGGGCTACGACTTCAGCCGCATCCGACCGTCGGGCGCGCTGGTGGGGGCCACGCGCAGCCGCGCCAGCGGTCCGCTGTCGTTCATGCGCGTGTTCGATGCTTCCTGCCAGACGGTGGAGTCGGCCGGCTCGCGCCGCGGCGCCCAGATGGGGGTGCTGCGAATCGATCACCCCGACATCGAGGCCTTCATCCACGCCAAGGACGGCGGAGCCTTCCGCAATTTCAATCTGTCGGTGGGAGTCAGCGACGCCTTCATGCACGCCGTGCGCGACGATGCCGAGATCGACCTCGTGCACAAGGCGCGCCCCGGCGACGAGCAGCTCGCCCAGGGCGCGCGCCAGCGCGACGACGGGCTGTGGGCGTACCGGCGGGTGCGCGCGCGTTCGCTGTGGGAGCAGATCATGCACTGCACCTACGACCACGCCGAGCCGGGGATCCTGTTCCTCGACGCAGCCAACCGCGACAACAACCTGCACTATTGCGAGGTGTTCGAGGCCACCAACCCCTGTGCCGAGGAGTTCCTGCCCGACTACGGCTGCTGCTGCCTGGGGTCCCTGGACCTGACCCGCTTCGTCATCGACCCCTTCGAGGCCGGCGCGCGCTTCGACATGGCCGGCCTGCGCGAGGTGGCGGGCACGGCCGTGCGCATGCTCGACAATGTGCTCGACATCACCTTCTGGCAGCTGCCCCAGCAGGCTGCCGAGGCGCGCGACAAGCGCCGCGTGGGCCTGGGTTTCCTGGGCCTGGGCGACGCCTGCATCGAACTCGGCCTGCGCTACGACAGCGCGCAGGCACGCGCCTTCGCCGCCGAGATGGCGCGCAACCTGCGCGACGCCGCCTACGAGGCCTCGGTGGAACTCGCGCGGGAAAAGGGCGCCTT
>DAIDHU010000447.1 GCA_027451915.1 Thiomonas sp.
GGCGCGAAACGCTGGAGGCGACGCTGCGCCTCGTCCACGTCGGCCTCCCCCAGGCCGCAGCCCGCCAGCGCCCGCGCCGCCGGCTGCACGGCGGGGTTGAACCAGGTGGTCTCGCGCAAGGCCATCAGCTCGCGCAACAGCGGGTGCGTGCGCAGCCAGTCCTCGATCGTGCGTGCGGCGACGGTGTCGAGGGTGCCGGTGCCGGCCTCGAAGCTTCGATGGGTGGAATCGTGCATGGGGGCGCGGTCCGATGGCGGGAGCATGCTCCGGCAGGATACGCCACGGGAAGCTAGGATTCGCATGCCATGACCATCGCGCCTCGACCGCTTTCCGGAGATGCATTCCCCGGCCTCGCGATGACCAGCATGCTCGCCGTGCAGACCCTGGCTTCGGCGGCGGCGCTGGCGGTGCCGGCGATCGCCCCCGCCGTGTCCGCGACCACGGGATTGCCCCTGAGCGCGGTGGGGCTGTACAGCGGCGCCCTGTACGTGGGGGCGATGCTGTCGGCGCTCAACGCCGGGATCCCCGTGGTGCTCCTGGGGGCCATGCGCACGGCCCAGTTCTGCCTGGCCATCGTCGCCTGCGGCCTGCTGCTGGTGGCCAGCGCGGTGCCGGCCTTGATGCTGCTGGGCGCGGTGCTGGTGGGCAGCGGCTACGGCACCTCGACCCCGGCCAGCTCCCACCTGTTCGCCTACGAGGTTCCGCCGCGCTGGCGCGGCCTGGTGTTCTCCATCAAGCAGACCGGCGTGCCTCTGGGGGGCGTGCTGGCCGGAGCCTTGCTGCCGGTCGCGGACCAGCGCATGGGCTGGCGCCTGGCCCTGCCCACGCTGGCCCTGGTCTGCATGCTGTGCGGCGCCATGCTGCAGCCGCTGCGCGCCCGCTTCGACCGCTACCGCGAAGCCGGGCGGCGCCTCGGTGCCGGCGGTTCGCTGCGCACGCTGCGCATGGTGTGGACCCAGGTGCCCATGCGCGAGCTGGCGCTGTCCACGCTGTTCTTCGCCGCCATGCAGGGAAGCCTGGCCAGCTACCTGGTGGCCCAGGCCCATGTGGGCGCGGGACTGGACGCGGTACGCGCCGGGCTGCTGCTGGCGGCGGCGCAGGCGGCCGGCGTGGTGGGGCGCATCGCCTGGGGCTGGATCAGCGACCACTGGGTGCGCCCCTCGCGCATGCTGGCGCTGCTGGCCCTGGCCATGGGGCTGTGCGCCTTGCTGGCCGGCCTGCTGACGCCGGCCTGGCCGCGCCCCGCGCTGTGGGCGCTGGCCGTGGTGTTCGGCGCCACGGCCACCGGATGGAATGGCGTGTACCTGGCCGAGGTGGCGCGCCTGGCGCCTCCAGGCATGGCGGGGGTACTCACCGGAGGCACGCTGTTCTTCACCTTCTGCGGCGCCTTCGCGGGGCCCTCGGCCTTCGCCGCGGTGGCCTCGCTGAGCGGGCGCGTGGGCAACGGCTACCTGGTCATGGGCAGCGTGCTCGCGGCGCTCGGCGTACTGCTGCTCGCCAGGCAGGCCCGGGGAGCCCGGGCATAACTGCGCGCCGACGATCGTAGGCGCCGCAAGCGAGCCCTCGATACGTAATACTGCTTATATAGATCATGCATAGCAGCTAGTCCGTGCGCGCGGTTGGTGCGACACGCGAAGCTGGGCGAACATGAGGCCCGGCAAGCGCGGCTTCGCGCTGGCCGATCAGATTCCACAAGAAGGGGACAAATCCGTGCAAGCAAACCGAGCCGAGGCATCGGGCAGCGCGCTCACACAGGGCCAGGTCAGCGCGGCCATCGCGTTTTCCGCGCTGGGCTGGGCCTTCGACCTGTTCGACCTGTTCATCCTGCTGTACGTCGCGCCGGTGCTGGCCAAGGTGTTCTTTCCCTCCGGCCAGCAGATGCTGTCCCTGGCCGGGGTGTACGCCGCCTTCACCGCCACCCTGATCATGCGCCCCGCCGGGGGCTGGGTGTTCGGGCGTTTCGCCGACCTGCGCGGGCGCCGGCGCGCCATGGTCGTGGCCGCCGTGGGCGTGGGCCTGTCCACCGCCTTGATGGGAGCGCTGCCGACCGTGGAGTCCATCGGCCTGCTCGCGCCCGCGCTGTTCCTGGGCCTGCGGCTGGTGCAGGGCGTGTTCATGGGGGGCATGGTGGCCTCCACCCACACCCTGGGCACCGAGTCCATCGCGCCGAAGCATCGCGGCCTGGCCTCGGGCATCATCTCCGGCGGAGGCTCCGGCGTGGGCAAGCTCATGGCCTCCCTGGTGTTCCTGGCCGTGACCTCTCTGTTCCCGGGCCCGGCCTTCGCGCAGTGGGGCTGGCGCGTCATGTTCTTCAGCGGCCTGATCAGTTCCCTGCTGGGGCTGTTCGTGTTCAGCCGCCTGCACGAGTCGCCGCTGTGGGAAGCCTTGCAGCGCGCCCAACCCGGCGAGGCGGCGCGCAAGGCGCCCGCCGCGCCGGCCGCGCGCCTGGGCGCCTTCTTGCCCGTGGTGCTGCTGTGCATCGTGCTGACCACCTGCGGCGGCGGGCTGTCCTACCTGACCTCCGGCTACCTGCCCACCTTCATGAAACTGGTGAACCACGTCAAGCCGAAGGACCTGGGATGGATCCTCAGCCTGTCGGCGCTGGCCGTGATCGCCTCCTCGGTGCTCTCGGGCTATCTCACCGACCTCGTGGGGCGCAAGCCGGCCATGCTGGTCTACGGCGTGATCTCGCTGGTGTCGATCCCGCTCATGTACCACGGGCTCGCCCAGGCGCATTCGCTGCGCGAGATCGGCATGTACTCGGTGCTGCTCAGCGCGGTGGGCACCTTCTGCTACGCGCCGCTGCTCATCGTGCTCAACGAGCGCTTCCCCACCTCCATCCGCTCCAGCGGAACGGCGGTGTCGTGGAATATCGGCTTCGCCCTCGGCGGCTCCATGCCGGTGCTGGTGTCGCTGATCGCCAAGGCCTCCAGCGGCCTGAGCGTGGCGCTGGCCATTGCCACCGGCTTGCTGGCGCTGGCCTATGTGCTGGCGGCCTGGGCCACGCCCACCCGGCACAACCTCATGAACTGAAGCACGCGGCGGCCGCCGCGCCAGGCCCCCCGGACGCCTGTTCCGGGATGGGCCGGGCCTCGTGCACCCCGCGAAATCCACACGAACCACCCGAGGAGACCCCATCATGAAACCCCACAAGCTGCTGAGCCTGAGCATCGCCGTGGCCGCGGCCTGCGCCGTCACGGCGCGGGCCGCGGGCCCGACCCTGTACGGCAACCTCGACGTCGGCGT
>DAIDHU010000448.1 GCA_027451915.1 Thiomonas sp.
CTGCTGGTCGCGCTTCTGGTCGTGCTGGCCGGCGTGGCCCTCGCGAACATGCAGGCGATGAAACGCGCCACCGACGAGGCCACCAAGGTCGCCTGGCCCGAGGCCCACAAGGTCAGCGAGGTCAAGACCGACATCACCCAGATGGCGGTGGACTGCCGCGACCTGCTGCTGAGCAAGGACCCGGCGGAGGAGCAGCGCATCGCCACCCAGTTGCGCGACAGCGAGCAGGCCAGCCACGCGGTGCTGCGCGAGCTGGCCGCCGAGGTGCGCAGCAGCCAGAGCAAGGACCTGCTGGGGCGCACCGACGAGGGGCTGAGCACCTTCGGTCGCGCGCTGTCGGTGTGCACCAAGGCGCAGACCGCCGGCGGTGACGCGCTGGGCATTTTCCGCGACCAGGTGCGCCCGGCGGAGGCGGCGGTGCAGGGGGATCTGCGGGAGCTGGACAAGCAGTTCGTCGGGCACTTCGGGCAGGCCACAAGCGATGCCGATGCCTCCTACAACACGGCGCGCGTCGCCTCGGCCGCCACCGGGGCCATCGCGCTGGTGCTGGCGGTGCTGCTGGGCCTGTGGATCACGCGCTCGATCACGCGTCCGCTGCAGCAGGCGGTGGAGCTCGCGCGGCGCGTGGCCGAGGGCGACCTGACGGTGCGGGTGCAAGCCGAGACGCGCGACGAGACGGGCCAGTTGCTGGCCGCGCTGGCCGACATGGTGCAGCGCCTGACCTCCACGCTGAGCATGGTGCGCTCGGCGGCGGACAACCTCTCCGCGGCGTCGACCCAGGTGTCCTCGACCTCGCAGAGCCTGTCGCAGGCCACCACCGAGCAGGCGGCCTCGGTGGAGGAGACCTCGGCCACGCTGGAGCAGGCGGCGGCCTCGATCAAGCAGAACTCGGAGAACGCCAAGGTCACCGATTCCATCGCCCAGCAGGCGGCGGCGCAGGCCGGCGAAGGTGGCCAGGCGGTGGAGCGCACGGTGCAGGCCATGCGCGACATCGCCGAGCGCATTTCCCTGGTGGACGACATCGCCTACCAGACCAATATGCTGGCGCTCAACGCGGCCATCGAGGCGGCGCGCGCGGCCGAGCACGGCAAGGGCTTCGCGGTGGTGGCCGCCGAGGTGCGCAAGCTGGCCGAGCGCAGCCAGGTGGCGGCCAAGGAGATCGGCGACCTGGCCAGCGGCTCGCTCAAGCAGGCCGAGCGGGCGGGGCAGGTGCTGGGGGAGATGGTGCCGTCCATCGCGCGCACCTCCTCGCTGGTGCAGGAGATCGCCGCCGCCTCGGACGAACAGTCGGGGGGCATGCAGCAGATCAACGCTGCGGTGAGCCAGCTCAACGGGGTCACCCAGCAGAATGCCTCGGCCTCGGAGGAGCTGGCCGCCACCGCCGAGGAGATGAACGCGCAGGCCCAGCAGTTGCTGGAAAGCGTCAGCCGCTTCAAGCTGGCGGACGAACAGGCCGGGGGCTTCGCGCCGCCCCAGGCGCGCCCGGCGCAGGCGCGCACGCAGCGCGCCGCCGCGCGCCCTCCCGCGGGCTTCGCGCCGCAGGCCGCCTTCGTCGAGTCGGGCGAGGCCTTCGTGAAGTTCTGAGCCAGAGCCCCGAGGCGATATGCGACAAACTTCCCGCCGCGTGGACTGTGACGTCCGCGCGGCAGCGCGAGGCGTGCTGCCCTGAGCCAGACCCAAGCGGCCCGCGAAGCGCGACATGGCAAAAGTACCCGAGCAAGGCGCCTGCCCGGAGTCCGTATGCGTCCTCCTGGCGCTTGACATCGCCGCGCTGGGCTGCGCGGTGGCGGCGCTGGGGGAACTGAGCCTCAATGTGTTGTTCCTGCGCCTGGGCCTGGTCTCCCAGGTGGAAGTGTTGTCGAGCTTGCTCCTGGGTCTGGTCATGTGCGGTGCCGCGATGGCGGCCGTGTCGCGCCTGCGGGGCATCCGTGCGTGGCTGCATGACCGGGAAGACCGCCGCATCCTTGCGGCCGCCGCAGTCGCGCTGCTCCTGGCGGGCTATTTATCGGCCATGCTCGCCGTCGCGGCCATCGGCGAGCACGAGCGCCGCAGCGTGGCACGCGACGTGCGGCGCAGTGCCTCGGCCATCGCTGACCTCGTTGACGATGCCATCTCCGAGCGCATGCAGCAGGCACGTCTGCTCGCCACGTGGGTCGCGCCGAAATTGACGTCCCCCCGCGCCGCCGACGCCGAGCAGGGGCGGCGCCATCTGGGTTCCGCGCTGTCGGGCCTGGGCCTGCGCCAATGGACCCTGCTCGGGCCTGAGGCAAGCCAGCGCGCGAACGCGGCGCCCCGCGGCGCCCCTGCGACCAGTCTGCGCGTGGCTGTGGGCCCCGGTGAACAAGCTCGCCTGAGGGCTGGCGGTGCCGGTTCCGGGGCGAGCTTGTCGCTTCGGCTTCCCCTCGGGGCGACCTCATCGTCGGAGCGATTGGGGCTGGAGTTTCCGCTCGATATCTGGCGTATCGCCCTGCGACTCGTGCCCCGAGGGTCCGTAGGCGAGGTGTTCATCTGTCCCTCCGCGCAGGCGTCACCCTCGTGCCTGTCCGAGCGCGCCGGAAGCCCTGCGCCGTCCTCGAAGCCCTCGGAACCGCGGGTGATCGAGGCGCATGCTCCGATCGGGTCCACCGGGCTGCGCCTGGTCCTGCGCGTCCCGGCGAGGGATCTGTATGGGGCCCTGCTGGACGGTGAGCGCTGGGTGGGCCTGGCTCTGCCCTTGCTGGCTATGCTCGGGCTGGTGGCGCTGGGAGTGCAACTGCGCCCGTTGGTGCGGCGCCTGCATCGCAGCGAGGTCCGCTTGCGAAGTGCCTTCGAGGAATCGGGCCTCGGGGTGCTCATGTTCGAACGCGGTGGGCGCATTGTCATGGCCAACGCGGCTCTTTCGCACCTGCTTGGCCGCAGTGAGCGGGAGCTGCTGTCGCTGCGCCATGTCGCCGACCTCGTGCATCCGGACGAAGGCGCCCTGGCGCGGGCGGCGCTGGCCGACGCCTTCGCGGCCGACGGAGGCGGCGCGTACTGCGCGCAGAGGCGTTACGCACGGGGTGACGGCGGCTTCGTCACGGTGCGCCTGCATGTGTCGCCGATGATCAACCACCGAGCTCAGGCGGACGTGGCCGTGGCCTTCGTCCAGGATGTCACGGGCATGCTCGAGCAGGAGCATGCCTTCCGCCGAGAGCATGCCTTCTTGCTGGCCGTGCTGGGCCAGATGCGCGAAGGCGTTGTCGCCATCGACGAGTCCGGGCGCCTGCGCTACGTCAATCAGGCGGCCACGGCCCACCTGGGCTATGCCCAGACGCGACCCGATGTCCAGGCCGACTGGGAGCATGCCGCCGACCTGTACCACCTGGACATGCGAGTGCTCGAGCGCGCGGAGCACCCACTGCGGCGCGCCCTGGAGGGCCACGCCGTCGCTCGCCTGGAGTTGCTGGCAGGCCACGGCCGCGATGATTCCTCGCTGTTGCATCTTCAGGCCAGTAGCGAGCCGCTGCGCGACGCGGCGGGCAAGGCCATCGGAGCGGTACTGATCACCCACGACGTCACCGAGGTGCGCCGCAGTCGGCGAAGGCTCCAGTGGCTGGCCAACCATGACGCGTTGACCGGGCTGCCCAACCGACACCAGCTTGTCGAGCGCCTGCGCGCGGCGCTGGAGCGCGCCGTGGGAAGCGGGAGCATGCTGGCGGTGCTTTTCCTCGATCTGGATCGCTTCAAGACCATCAACGAATCCCTGGGTCACGAAGCGGGCGACAGCTTGCTGGTGGAGGTGTCGACTCGCCTGCAGTCCGTGCTGCACGCCGGGGATACCCTGGCGCGCCTGGGCGGGGACGATTTCGTGGTCCTGCTGGATGCCCTGGCCGATTCAGGCGCTGCGGCGCAGGCCGCCGAGCGTCTGCTCGGCGCGCTGCGCGCGCCCTTCCAGGTGCGCGGGCGTCCGGTGTACACCGGGGCCAGCGTGGGCATCGCCGTGTGCCCGGCCGACGGCACCGAGGTCGAGCGCTTGCTGCAAAGGGCCGATGCCGCCTTGTTCCTGGCCAAGCAGGCGTCGCCCGGAAGCTGGCGCTATTTCAGCGAGACCGATGCGCGCGCGATCGAAGACCGCCTGGCGATGGAAGGCGACCTGCGCATGGCCGTGGCGGCCGGGGATTTCACGCTGTACTACCAGCCCAAGATCGACGTGCGCGGCGGAGGGCTGCGCGGGGCCGAGGCCTTGCTGCGCTGGAACCGGCCCGGACGCGGGCGCGTGGCGCCGAACGTGTTCATTCCCCTGCTCGAGGAACTGGGACTGGTGTCTTCCGTGGGGGCGTGGGTGATCGACGCGGCGTGCGCGCAGCAGGCGCGCTGGCGCGAGCAGGGCCTGGAGCCGGTGCCGGTTGCCGTGAACTGCTCGGCCCGCCAGTTCCACGGTTCGTCGCTGGTCCAGCAGGTCGCGCACGCGTTGCGGACCCACCGCCTCGACGGACGCCTGCTCGAGGTCGAGGTGACCGAAAGCGTGCTCATGGTGGAACCCGATCGCGTCGGCGGCGTGCTGCGCGAGCTGCAGCGCCTGGGCGTGGAGTCGGCGATCGATGATTTTGGCACGGGGTACTCGTCTCTCGCCTATCTCAAGCGCCTGCCTGTGGGCGCGGTCAAGATCGACCGCGCATTCATCCGCAACCTGCCCGGCGACGCCGAGGATGCGGCGATTGTCCAGGCAATATTGGCGCTGGCCCGTGCCTTGCGCCACAGGGTGGTGGCCGAAGGCGTGGAGAGCTCGGAACAGCTGGCCTTCCTGCGCGCCCATGGTTGTGACGAATACCAGGGCTTCCTGTGTACCCCCCCTCTGGCGCCGGACGCCTTCGCGCGGCTCCTGCGCCCGGCAGGCCACCTCGCCTGACCCGTTCACCAGGGCGGATCAGCCCCGGGCCGTGATCAAGCGCCGGCTACATAGCTGGTCTTGACCGTGGTGTAGAACTCGCGGGCGTAGGCTCCCTGCTCCCGGGGGCCGTAGCTCGAAGCCTTACGCCCTCCGAAGGGCACGTGGTAATCGACACCGGCCGTGGGAAGATTGACCATGACCATGCCCGCCTCGGCATTGCGGCGGAAATGTTCCGCATGCTTCAGGGATCGGGTGCAGATGCCCGCGGCCAGGCCGAATTCGGTGTCGTTGCACAGCGCCAGCGCCTGGTCGTAATCGCTGGCGCGGATCACGCTGGCGACCGGTCCGAAGACCTCCACCCGGTTCAGGCTCATGTGGGGCGTGGTCTGGGTGAACAACGCGGGGATCTGGTAGAAGCCTCGGGTGCGCCGTTCCTGGACCTCTCCTCCGAAGCACAGTTCGCCGCCTTCGGCCCGGGCCTGGGCGATGTGGCGCAGATTGCTGTCGAGCTGGCGCTGGTCGACCACCGGGCCGATGTCGGTGCCCGGCTCCAGCGCGTGGTCGACGCGAAGGCTCGCGAGCCGGTCACGCAGTGCCGAGACGAAGCGATCGTGGATCGCGTCGCAGACGATCAGCCGGCTGGAGGCCGTGCAGCGCTGGCCGGTGGAGAAATAGGCACCTTGCACGGCGGCGTTGACGGCGGTGTCCAGATCGGCGTCGTCGAGTACCACGAGGGGGTTCTTGCCGCCCATCTCGGCCTGCACCTTGGTGCCGTGGCGCGCGCAGGCCTCGATCACCCGCCGGCCCGTGGCCACGGACCCGGTGAAGCTGATCCCGTCGATCTGCTCCGAGTCGAGCAGGGCCTGCCCCACCACGGGCCCGGCGCCCATGACCAGGTTGAACACGCCGGCGGGCACGCCCTTGCGCTGCAGGATCTCGGCCAGGGCCCAGGCGCAGCCGGGTACCAGTTCCGCCGGCTTGAACACGACGCAGTTGCCATAGGCCAGCGCGGGCGCGATTTTCCAGGCCGGGATGGCGATGGGGAAATTCCAGGGGCTGATCAGCCCGACCACGCCAATGGGCTCGCGGTCGATTTCCACGCCGATCCCCGGGCGCACCGAAGGCAGGGTCTGGCCCGCGCAGCGAAGGGCCTCGCCCGCGAAGAACTTGAAGATCATCGCGGCGCGCGCGACCTCGCCGATTCCCTCCGGGAGGGTCTTGCCCTCTTCGCGCGAAAGAAGGTGGCCGAGCTCGTCCTTGCGTTCCAGGATCTCGCTGCCCACGGCGTCGAGCAGATCGAATCGTTGTTGCGGCGTGCTGCGCCGCCAGGCGGGCCAGGCGTGGCGCGCGGCGGAAATCGCCGCGTCGAGCTGGGAGGAATCGGCGTGGCTGTAGACGCCGATCACGTCGTCGGTATCCGAGGGGTTGATGTTGGCCACGGCTTGCGGGCCGGCCTGCCATTGCCCGTCGATGAGAAGGGGATAGATCTTGTCCATGGCCTCAGTTCGCCCAGCGCAGCACCAGGGGATCCAGACCGCGGGCCAGCTCGAGCAGACTCGCGCGGGTCTGCGGATGCAAGGGCCGCAGCGGGCGCCGGGGGGCGTCGCAGGCGATGATTCCCCCTTCCTTCATCAAGGCTTTCGCGCCCAGCAGGCCCGTCTGGCGGTTCTCGTAGTTGATCAAGGGAAGCCAGCGCTGGTACTGCTCGATGGCCTGCTCGCGCCTACCGGCGAAATACGCATCGACGATGCGCCGGATGCCGTCTACGTAGGCCCCGCCCGTCATGGTTCCCGTCGCCCCCGCGTCCAGATCGGCCAGCAGGGTGATGGCCTCCTCGCCATCCCAGGGGCCCAGCACCTGCGGGCCTCCCAGCCTAAGCAGCTCGCGCAGCTTGGCCGCGGCCTGCGGGGTCTCGATCTTGAAGTAGCGCACCTGCTCGATCTCCTGGACCATGCGCGCGAGCAGCGCCGCGCTCATCGGCGTGCCCGCCACGGGAGCGTCCTGGATCAGGATCGGAATGTCCAGGTCCTGGGCCACGTCGCGGTAGAAGTCGAGCAGCTGGGACTCGTCCACGCGCAGGGTCGCGCCGTGGTAGGGCGGCATGATCATGACCATGGCCGCGCCCCATTGCTGGGCCTGGCGGTTGCGCGCGGCGCATACCGCCGAGCTGAAGTGGGAGGTGGTCACGATCACCGGAACGCGGCCCTTCACGTGCCCGAGAATCTCCCGGGTCAGCAGCTCGCGCTCGGAGTCGGAGAGAGCGAACTGTTCAGAGAAGTTGGCCAGGATGCACAGTCCCTGCGCCCCCGCATCCATCATGAAATCCACGCAACGCAGCTGCCCCGGAAGGTCCAGGGTTCCATCGTCCCGGAAGGGCGTGGGCACGACCGGGAAGACGCCGCGCAGCGCGGCTTGGCCTTGGTTCATTCGATGATCCTGAATTGATCGAGGTAATCTTCACGAAGTTCCAGTCCGAGCCCCGGCAGGTGGTCATCCAGTTGCAGAAAACCGCCCTCCGCGACGGGTTCGCCCCGGAAGATGTAGTAGAAGAGTTCGTTGCCCACCTCGACCTCGTGCATCGGGAAGTACTCGCTCATCGGAGAGGCCAGGGTGCTCATCGTGAGGTGGTAGTTGTGCATCTGTCCGGCATGCGGAATCACGGGCACCGAGTAGGCTTCGCAAAGGGCATTGATCTTGTGCGCCATCGTGATCCCGCCGACCCGGTTGGTGTCGTACTGCACGACCGACACGGCGCCGCGCTCGAGCAGCTGCTTGAATCCGTACAGGCTGAATTCGTGTTCTCCGCCCGAGATCGGGATGTTGAATCGCCTGCTGAGCTCGGCATAGCCATCGATGTCGTCGGCGATCACCGGCTCCTCCAGCCAGCGCGGCTCGAAGCGCTCCAGGCGCGGGAGCATGCGGCGCGCGTATTCCAGATTCCATCCCATGTAGCACTCGAGCATGAGGTCGTTGTCGTAGCCGATGACCTCTCGCACCGCCTCCACCGCCTTGAGGTTTTCCACCACGCCCTGCTGGCCGTGCGCCGGCCCGTAGCCAAAGCGCATCTTGAAGGCCCGGAAGCCCTGGGCCAGGAAGCGCGAGGCCTCATCCTGCATGGACCGCAGGTCGGTGCGGTACAGCTTGCTGTAGTAGCAGGGGATGCGCTCCTTGGTACGCCCGCCCAGCAGCTTGAACACGGGCTTGCCCGTGCTCTTGCCGAGCAGGTCCCACAGGGCGATGTCCACCGCGGAGATGGCGGCCATGCCCACGCCCTTGCGGCCCCAGGCGTGGATCGCGCGGTACATGCGCTGGTTGAGGTATTCGTAGTCCCAGGGATCCTGGCCCAGCACCAGGGGCGCGAGGTACTGGTCGATGATTTGCTTGGCGATGCGCGGCGCCAGCGCCACATTGCCCAGGCCGACCAGTCCGTCGTCGGTGTGCACTTCCACCACGGTCCAGCCGTGGAAGCGGAAGCTGCGCATGGTGTCCTCGTCCGGGACGACGCCAGGCGGCTCGTAGATGAGGTCCATGGCGTTGGCGCAGAAGCGTGACTGCGGAGGCACCGTGGGTCCGGTCCATTCGAACACGCGCGCGCGAATGCGGCTGATTTTCATGGGCTGCTGTCCTTTCATGCGCTCGTGCCGAGCTTGTCGCCCCGCCACGCCCTTCCCATGCGGGCGGCGATGCGCAGGGCGTTGAGCGTTGCGTTCACGTCGGCGCGGCCTCGTCCCGCGATGTCGTAGGCGGTTCCATGCGCCGGGGTGGTGATCGGCACGGGCAAGCCTCCCTGCACGGTCACGCCGCGGGAGAAGCCCATGAGCTTGATGGCGATCTGGCCCTGGTCGTGGTACATGGTCACCACCGCGTCGAGTTCGCCGTCCCGGGCCTTGAGGAAGATGGTGTCGGCCGGATAGGGGCCCTGGATGGGGAGCCCGCGCGCGCGCAACTCGGCCACGGCGGGGATGATGATGTCGATTTCCTCGCGCCCGCAAGTGCCTCCGTCCCCGTTGTGGGGGTTGAGCCCCGCCACCGCCACGCGCGGCTCGGCCACGCCGCTGGCGCGCAGGCTGCGATGAATCAACTCCGCCGCGGCGAGGATGCGTTCCCGGGTGACGTGGCGCGGGACGTCGAGCAGCGGAACGTGGGAGGAGATGCGCGAGGTCCACAGGCCATCCAGGGTGTTGAACTCGCAGAAGTAGCCGGTGACGCCGAGGTAATGCGCGAAGTGGTGCAATTCGTCGTCGTATTTCAGGCCGCCGAGTTTCATGGCGAACTTGTTCAGCGGGGCGAAGCAGATGGCGTCGACCTCCCCGCGCAAGGCGGCGTCCATGCACAGGTCGAGGATGCGCAGGCTCGAAGCCCCGCAGGCGCCACGGGCCTCGCCCACGCGAACCTGCTCGGCGCCCAGGGTCTGCACCGCCATCAGCGCTGGCACCTCCGCGCCGGGGCGCGCGCGGCAATCCGCGAAGCCGCTGACTTCGCGCGTGGGGACCGTGACGCCGGCCACCTCCTGGCCGCGTTGCCAGATCCAGGGGTCGGCCACGAGCACCAGATTGGCCAGGCTGCGGGCTTCGGGCAGCGCCAGCAGGCGTGCGATCAGCTCCGGGCCGATGCCGGCGGCATCGCCCAGGGTGAGCGCGACCACGGGCCGCGCGGGGGTCAGGGCTTCGATCATGCTCGGGTCCGCCTCATTGGCCCCAGATCTTGCGGTATTCCTTGCGGTACCCGTTGTCGGGGTCGAAGACGTTGTGCTTGCCCCCGTCGTACATGATGTTCTGGCTCGTCACCAGGTGCACCGGCGGCGAGTAGACGTAGGGCTTGTCGCCGGCGAAGGCCCGGTTGAGCTCGTCCACGGCCTCCCAGCCTTGCAGGTTCAGCGGCTCCGCCACCGTGGCGGCCTGGTACTTGCCGGTGCGGATGCGATCGAAGGCGGAGACCGATCCGTCCCCGGCGGAGATGTTCACCAGATGGGTGCCCGTCGAGGCCAGGGTGGGCACCATGAAGTCGTAGTACAGGTCGTTGATGCCCAGGGAATAGGTCCACGAAGAGCCGAAGCGTTGCAGCAGCGAGCTGGTCAGCGTGGGGATGCGGTTCGCGGTGTCGGCCAGGGGGGTGTCTTCCACCGCCAGCAGCTTGCAGCCACTGCAGTCCTTGATCACCTTGGCCATCGCGTCGGACTTGGCGATGGCGATGGAGAAGGCCGAATCCGTGAAGATCACCACCCCCGCGTGGCCGTGGGACTTCACCACGGCATACAGCGCCGCCACCTCCGCGACCTTGTTGGCATCGGTCGTGATGTTGTCGAACATGCCGTTGACGGGGCCGGCGACCGGCGCGGCATGCCAGCCCACCACCGGTACGCCGCGCTTGTGGGCCACTTGCAGGTCGGCGGCCTGTTCCTTGGCGTCGAAGCCGCCGAGAATGATGCCGTTCGGATTCAACGCCAGTGCCTGGTCGAGGGCCGAGGTGCGCCCGGACACGGTGCCGCGGCCATCGATGACCCGCAGTTTCCAGCCGATCGCCTTGGCCGCCTGCTTGACGCCCTTGTAGACGCCCAGCACGCCGTCGTTCTTCATGTCGGAGGCGACATAGACGATGAACTTCCCGGACTGGGCCTTGGGCCCCGTGGTCGGCCCGGTCCATTGGGTCTGGTGGGCCAGCGCGGCGTCGACGATGCGGGTGGCCGCGGCCAGGTTGTCCGGGGCCTGCGAGTCAGCGGCCAGGGCCAGGGGCAGCGTGGCCATTCCGATGGCACCGACGAACATCGCGGCGCTCAGGCGCTTCAGGGTCAAAGCCATGTCTTCTCTCCTCGTTCTTCGTGGAATCGCGGGCAGCGGCCCGCTCGTTGGCGACCGGATCCAGGCTTTCAGCGCGCTTGTCGCTTGATGGCCTCGAGACGGCGTTTTTGTGCCCAGCCCGCAGCACCGATGGATGCGACCAGCGTGACACCGTTGAACAGCGGCTCCACCCAGAAGGCGCCGCCGAGTTGCTGAATGCCCGATATGCCGACGGCGAGAATCGCCACGCCGACCACGGTTCCCCACACGTTGACGCGGCCCGGCTTGATCGTGGTCGAGCCCAGGAAGGCCCCGACCAGGGCTGGCAGCAGGTACTCGAGGCCCACGCTGGCCTGGCCGATGCGCAACCGCGCGGCGAGCACAACGCCGGCGAAGGCCGTGATGGCGCCGGAGCTGATGAAGGCCCACATGGTGTAGTTGCGGGCGCGGATGCCGTTGAGTTCCGCCGCCTTCGGGTTGGCGCCGATGGCGTACAGCGCCCGCCCCATCGGCGTATGGTCCAGCACCACCCAGAGCAACAGGGCCAGGCCGAGCATGTACAGCGCGGGAAGCGGAATCCCGGCGACCCGCCCGATCGCCAGGTCGTAGAAGCTCGAGGGCAGATTGCCCGTGATCTGCTCGCCGCCGCTGTACCACAGGGCCACGGCGTAGATGACCGTCCCCGTGCCCAGGGTGGCGATGAAGGCATCGATCTGCGCGCGCTCGACCAGCAGAGCATTGAGCAGGCCGAAGGCCGCGCCGCAGGCCACCACCAGGGCGCCCGCCACGGGCCAGGGCATGCCCCAGCGCAACTGCAGGGAAATGGCCAGGATGTGCCAGAGCACGATGCCGTAGCCGACCGTCAGGTCGATCTTGCCGGCGACCATGGGGATCATGGCCGCCAGGGCGAGCAGCGCGATGATGGACTTGTCCCCGAGAACGGACCGGAGATTGAACAGGGTGGGAAAGGAGTGCGGCAGCAGGATGGAGAAGAACACCAGCAGTGCCAGCGTGAGCCAGACCAGCCCGTACACGGGCAAGGTGGCGAGCACCCGGCGCAGCACGCCGCCGACGCTGTCCGCCGCAGGCAGGTCCTCGGGGCTTGGCTCCAGGGCGGTGGAGCGGATGCTTGTGGTCATTCGGGGTCTCCTCCCAGGGATGGCTTGGCGGCCTCAGGCCGCTTCGACGGAGCTGCCGGCCGCGTGCTGCAGCAGGCTTTGCGCTGTGATGGCCTCGGCGCGCAGCTCCTGCACGATGCGGCCGCGGGCGAACACCAGCGCGCGGGTGCACAGATTCGCCACTTCCTCGAAATCCGTCGACACGACGACGATGGCCGTCCCGGAGCCGGCCACTTCGCGCAGCACCTTGTAGATCTCGGCCTTCGCGCCCACGTCCACGCCGGCCGTGGGCTCCTCCAGGATCAGCACCGGCTGGCCCAGGGCGATCCAGCGGCCGAGCACCACTTTCTGCTGGTTGCCACCGCTGAGATCCTCGATATGCGCGTGTGGCGCGGCCGGGCGCACGTCGAAGCGCTGGATCAGCTGCATGGCCCCTTCGCGCTCCTTCGCGCGTCGCAACAGCTGCCAGCTGCCGCCTCGAAGCGCGGGATGCAGGAACAGGTTCTCCTGCACCGACATGCCGCGGGCGAGGTTCTCCTCGATGCGGTCCGCGGCGACCAGGCCGATGCCGCCGGCGATGGCTCGGGCGGGCGAGCCCGGATCGCAGGCCCTTGCGTCGACCTCGATACTGCCGGCGCTGCGGGGAAAGGCCCCGAACAGCGCCCGGCTGAGAATTTCATGTCCGCCGCCGCGCAGGCCCACCAGCCCGACGATCTCTCCTGCCGCCACTTCCAGGTCGATGGGGCCGACGAAGGCGGCGCGCACGCCGCGGGCGCGCAGGCGACACGCTCCGGCCGCGGCAGCCGGCGCGCGCTCGAGCCGGACGCGGCGACCCACGATGAGCTCCACCAGCCGGGCTTCATCGACCTCGGCCACCGGCGTCACCGCGACCAGCTTGCCGTCACGCATGATGGCGGCACGGTCGCAAAGGGTGCGGACTTCGTCCAGTCGGTGCGAGACGTAGATCATGGCCACGCCCTGGCGGCGCAGTCCGTCGAGCACATCGAACAATCGGCGCACATCCTGGGAGGGCAGGCTCGCGGTGGGCTCGTCGAGCACCAGCAACCGGGCTTGCGACCACAGCGCTCGGGCGATCGCCAGCAAGGACTTCTCCGTGCGCGACAGGGTGAACACCCGGCGCCGAGGGTGCAGCTCGCAGCCCACGCGGGCCAGGGCCTCGCGGGCGACGGTATCCATGCGGGCGTAGTCGATGAGCCCCCATCGCCGCGGAAACCCGGTGCCGAATGCCATGTTCTCGGCCACGGTCATCCATTCGATGAGCCCGAGATCCTGATGGATGAAGGCCAGGGAGCCTCGGGCACCATCCCGGGCCTGCGGGCGCTGGCGCAGCTCCGCGCCGTCGACCAGCACGCTGCCCTGGTCGATGGAGTAGACGCCGGCGAGCATCTTGATGAGGGTGGATTTGCCGGCGCCGTTCTCCCCGAGCAGTGCGACGATCTCGCCCGCCCGGACCTGGAAGGAGACGTCATCGACCGCGAGGGTTCCGCCGAAGCGCTTGCTCAGGCCGCGGATCTCGAGAATGGGCGAAGTGGCGGGGTGCATGGCGCAGGGCTCAGAGGACCATCACGCGCGACACGTCCGGTTCGCGTTGCGTGGGGACCCAGCGCTCGAAGCTGTAGGTGTTCAGGTCGAGGTAGCCCAGGCGGTCGTCGTCCATCGAGACGAAGGCCAGCGCCTGGGTGGGGTGCAGGGAAAGCGCGATTGGCCTCGCGTCGAGCCGGATGTTGCGCAGCTCCCGCAAGCTCGAGGGATCGACCACGGACAGGCTGCGATCCCCATAGTTGGTCACGAGCAGGGATCCGTCGTGCGCACGGTAGATGCGCGTGGCGTCGGGGCGCGACGCGACGCACATGCGCACGCGCATATCCTGCGTGTCGATGGCCACCAGGGTGTTGTCCAGACGATTGCTCACGTACAGGGTTCGCTCGTCCTCGCTCAGGCAATTGCCCTCGGGCTTGCTGCCCGGATGGCAGGCCAGGGCCGGGCGGCAGGGGTCGTGGGGCCAGACCTTCACCACCGTGTGGGAAAGCAGGTTCATCGTGTACGCACGCTCGCCGTCCGAGCTGAGCGCGAACAGATGCGACTTGATGCCCCCGGCGGGAACAGCCCGATCGGGCGCGCTCGCATGCGCCGGCCGGTCGAACACCAGCAGGGTCGCGCTGCTCTCGCTCAGCGCGTACAGGCGGCCCAGGCGATCCATCTGCAGGCCGTGCACCCGGCGATAGGGGGACACGTCGAGGGTGTGCACCAGCTCGCGCGCGGCGATGTCAAGCTGCAGGATGCTGTGGCCTCCGTCGCCGAGATGCCCCGAAGTCTCGACCCCGTAGTGACCGATGTAGGCATGGCGACCCTGCGGATCGACCACGAACTCGTGGGGAAAATCGGGCAGTGCCACGCTGGCCTCGCGCTTGCCGCTCGCAATGTCGTAGTAGCTGATGCAGTGACTGCACTTCTCGACCAGAAGTAGAACTTCGCGTGTCATGGGTGGTCTCGTCAGGGGCGCTGCAGGCCTTGGGTCCCGAGGCGAATGCGGTACAGGGAGCTCGTCGCGGCGATGTACAACTCGTCGCGCCGGGCTCCGCCGAAGCAGAGGTTGCCGATCTTCTCGGGAACGGGGATGCGGGCCAGGCGGGTGCCGTCGGGGTGGAACACCTGCACGCTGTCGGCGCTGCTCGTGTACAGGAATCCGTGGGCATCCAGGCGGAAGCCATCGGCGAGTCCCGGATCGACCACGGCGAACACCCGCGGCCGCGCCAGGTCCCCGCCCGCGAGCACGTCGAAGGCCACGATGTGATGGTTTCCGCTTCCATCGCCGCGCATCGCGGCCGAGGTGTCCGACACGTACAGAATCGACTCATCGGGGGAGAAACCCAGGCCGTTGGGCTCTTCCACCCAGTCCGACACGGCGCGCAGGCTGCCTGTGCGCGGGTCGAATCGGAACACGTAGTTGCAGGGCAGTTCGCGGGGGGCTACATGCCCTTCGTCCGCCTTGAGAATTCCGTAGGGCGGATCGGTGAACCAGATGGTTCCGTCCGATTTCACGACCACGTCGTTGGGTGAGTTCAGCCGGCGTCCCTGGTAGCGGTCGACGAAGATCTCATCGCCGGCCTCGGCCAGGCCCGCGTGGAAGCGCGTGCGCACGATGGCGCGCTGCCCGTGGGAGCAATGCAGCAGCGAGCCGTCGGCTTCCCGGGTGTGGCCATTGGTGAATTCGGCATCGGCCCGCCAGACCGACAAGCCTTGCGCGGCATTCCAGCGCAGGATGCGGTTGCCCGGGATGTCGCTCCACAGGACGCTGTCGTCCTCGTGCATCCAGATGGGGCCTTCGCTCCAGGTGGCCCCGCTGCACAGGCGCTCGAGGGTTCCCGCGCCGCGGGCGACGGATTCGAAGCGAGGGTCGAGAGTCTCGACGCCCGGGCTCACTTGCGCATCTCCGTGATCGTGGTGACGTACACGTTGTCGAGGTGGCGGCGCACGGCATCGGCGGCATCGTCCGGGCGGCGCATGCGCAGCGCCATGACGATCTGGCGGTGGTCGTCCACGCTTCGGGCGATGGCGCCGCGACGCTTCAGCGCCCTGCGCCGGGTGTCGAGGGCGTAGGAGTAGAGGTCGACCACGAAGTCTGCCAGCAGGCCGTTGCCGCAGGCCTGGTACAGCTGGGTGTGGAATTCCCGGTCGGAGATCTGGAATCGCACCGGATCGTCGAGCATGGAGCCCTGTTCGACCACCAGGGAGTCCAGGCGCTCGAGCTGGCGGTCGTTGATGCGCGCGGCCGCCAGGCGCACGACTTCCACTTCGACCACGGATCGCGCCTCGGTCACCTCGTGCACGCCCCGGCCGCGCAGACCCTCGAGCGCGCCCACGGCCTCCTCCAGGGTCTGCCCCGCCAGGCCCAGCACCCGGGTGCGGGCGCCCTGCGAGATCTCGATCATGCGTCGGGCCGCGAGGCTGGTCAGGGCTCCGCGGATGGATTCGCGAGATACCCCCAGCGTGGCCGCGAGCTGACGCTCGGAGGGCAGCTCGTCGTCCGGCTGCAGCAGCCCTGTCTGGATCATGTAGGCGATCTTGTCGGCGACCTGCTCCTTGAGGGTTCGCTTGGAGATCGCCGCCGCCGGGGCTCCGGGAAGACGCTGCTCGAGGATGTCCATGATCTGCGCAAAGGGGATGTGGTCTACAGGTACGGCCAGCGTACCAGTTTGAGCCCGCTCGTCTCTCGGGGATTTCCCGAGCCGGCGGCCCGTGCCGAGCAGTCTGCTAGGCAGCCAGCCTTCGCCAGTGTCGAATCCCCCTGATGTTGATGCGGAAGTACGCCAGGTCCAGCAGGGCGAGGGCCCACAGCCCCGAGGCGACGTGGACCACGAACAGAGCCACGTTGGCCAGGAGCCAGACGTAGAAGCCCTGCACGCGCATGCGGGCGTTGAGCTCGGCCCCGATGTAGGAGCTCACCAGGCCCAGGAGCTGCAAGGCCCAGTTCCACCAGGGAAGTCGGGCCCAGATCGCGTGCAGGCCGGCAAACCAATGGGCGGTCATGTTGATCTCGTCTCGGGTCGCGAAGGCGTGGGATGCGCAGCATAGGTCCGTGCCTGTGCGGAGATGGCCGGCGGCCCCGAAGGGGAATTTGGATGCCTTAGGTCAAACTGCGCCCCCCGCCGCGGAGCTAGGGTTTGATTCCGCGGGGTGTGGGGTCCCCCGACCGATCCGGCACCCGACCCCGAAAGGACATCCGATGAAACGCACATCCGCCTTGCTGGCGCTGCTGGCCCTGCTGCTCGCCACGGCCCTGGGCGCCGCGTCCACGCAAGCCGCCGCCCCTTTCGACAAGGGCAAGGGCTACAACGAACTGTCCGCCCGGCAGCCCGTGGCCCATCCGGGCAAGGTCGTGGTCACGGAATTCTTCTGGTACAACTGCCCGCACTGCAACGCGCTCGAACCCGAGCTCGACGCCTGGGCCCGCAAACTGCCGCCCTACGTCGTCCTGCAGCGCGTGCCGATCGCCTTCACCGCGCAATTCGTGCCGCAGCAAAAGCTCTACTACACCCTGCGCGCGCTGGGCAAGGACCAGGCCCTGCAGGCGGCCATCTTCCAGGCCATTCACCAACAGCACATCGTGCTCAATACGCCTGATCAGATGGCCACCTGGCTTGCCGCGCATGGAATCGCGCGTCAGACCTTCCTTTCGACCTACGACTCCTTCGGCGTGGCCATGCGGGCCAGGCAGGCCACGCAGATGATGAAGGCCTATGGAATCGACGGGGTGCCGACCCTGGCCGTGCAGGGACGCTACGAGGTGTCGGGCGATCTGCCGCAGACCCCGACCGATGAGCGCATCCTGCAGGCCGTCGACTATCTGGTCGCCAGGGTCCACGCGCAACAGGCCCAGGCGCGGTAGGCCGGCTTCTCGCCGGGCGCGGTCCGCACCTTCACCGACAAGCGCCTATGGCTGCTCGGCGGCAAGGGCGGTTCCCGAGGGGGGAGCCAGGCGAACCAGGTTCACCGAGTCGCCGTACACCTCCCGCACCAGATCCAGGATATGGTCGTGGTGGGTCAGGAACAGGACCTGGGTGCGCTGGGATAGCGCGGCCAGCGCTTCCAGCCCTGCCTTGCTGCGCTGGTCATCGAAATTGATGAACAGATCGTCGGCCACGAAGGGCAAGGCGTGGGCCCGCGCCAGATGCATGTCCAGCGCGGCCAGGCGCAGCGCGAGGTAGAGCTGGTCGCGGGTACCCTCGCTCATGCCCTCGACTCCCACGGATCCGCCCTGCGGGCGTCGCCCGTGCAGCGTCGGAGGCTGGCTGTCGAAGTCCACCACCAACCGGTCGAAGGAGCCCAGGGTCAGCCGGGAGAAGATGGCGCTGGCGGCTGCGAGCATGGGCCCCTGCCTGGCGTCGCGATAGCGCTCGATGGACCAGCCGAGCAGTCGGGCCGCGGTGCGTACCTTGATGAAGCGCTCGACGGCCTCCGACATCCTGGCCAGGGCCTCCTGGCGCTTCGCCTCGGCCGTGGCCGCGTCGGCCTGGCCGGCCATCGCGCGAAACGCCGCCTCGGCGCTGCTGTGCGCGGCCGAGAGTTCCTGCATCCTGCGCACCACGGCATCTTCCCGCAGTTCCAGTTCGGCCAGTTCGTCCAGCACCGCGCCGGGGTCGAGGCCTTGGACCTGCGCGCGCAGGGCCTGGAGCGAAAGACCGTCTCCTTGCTCCAGCAGGGCGCGCTGCGCGTCCTCCACCAGGGCCAGCAGGCGGCGTCTGGCGTCGGAGCGCTCGATGGCGGCTCGAAGTTGCACCAGATCCTGCGCTTCGGCCCGGCGCAAGAGCGCGGCGAGCGCGCTGCGCAGGCCCTGCTCCTCCAGGCTGGCGCGAGCCAGTGCCTCGTCCGCCGCGGCGAGGTCCGCGCCGGCCTGCTCGATACGGGTCTGGGTGGCACGTGCCTCGCCGAGTTCGCGCCGGAGCTCCAGGATCAGCTCGGCTGCGCCCCGGTCCGCGAGGCCGGGACGCAGGGCCAGGGCCAGTGCGCGGGCCCGGGCCTCCAGGTCGCGCAGGTCGGCGCGCATGGGGTCGATGCGCTCGATGCGGATTTGCCGAAGGCCGGCCAGGGCGTCGCCGATGCGCCCCATGGTCTCAAGCCTGGCCTCGACGCCGAGCGGCTCGTCCTCCGCGCGGAACCCGGCCGCGGCCAGGGCCTGCTGCCAGTCGGCGCGCCAGGCGAGGTAGGCCTCGTTCGCGGCCGCCGCGGCATCCCCCAGGACCTCGAGCTCGCGGGTCGCGGAGTCCCGCTGCTGCTCCAGGGATTTGCGTTCACCGCGGGCTTCGTCCAGCTGCCGCACCCATTCCTCGGCCTGGGTCAACAACACCGTCAGGTCCGCGTCCCCGGCCGGCTGCCCGGCGGCATCGAGCTGCGTGGCCAGCGCCGAGGCGGCGCGCGACAGATCCTCCCGATAGGCGTCCAGCCTCAGCCTGGCGGCGCAGAGGTCCTGCCAGGCGTGCAGCACCCGCTCGCGTGCCTGGATCCACTCGGAGGCGGCCGGAATCGACAGACTGGGGAGACGGCACTCCTCGCGCAAGGCGGCCCATTGTGCTTCGCGTTGGTCCCGCCTGGCTCGCAGCGCCTCGACCTGGCCCCGCAGGGATTCCTGCTCCAGCCCCAGGCTGGCCTTGCGATCCTCGAGGCCTTGGAGCTGGGCCGCGTCGTGTGCCCGATCATGCCGCTGGTCGGCCAGGGCGTCGCTTCGGGCCACGAGATGCTCGTAGCGATCCGCCTGCGCCGACAGGGTCGAGGGCTCACGCTGCAGGAGGCCCCATAGCTCGTCGCGCTCACGCCGGGCGCGATGAAGATCCTCCAGCAGGACGGGATGAAGTTGCTCGCGAATGCGCCGGGCGTCGGCCTCGAGCTGGAGCATCTGCGCGGCACCCTTGCGCATTTCCTGCTCCAGCCGGTCGGCCTCCGCCTCGTCCCGCCGATGGGCCTCGAGCAGGCCCTGCACATGTTCCCGCGACGGGGGCAGCATGGCCGCGAGAGCCTGCAGGTCCATGGCTTGGCCGAGCAGGGCCTGGTGCGCCACGCCCAGGCCGCGCTCCTTGCCATCCACCTCCGACTGCAGGTCCCGCAGCATGGCCGCGGGATCGCCGAGTGCGCGTGCGCGCGCCATGGCCGTGCGCAGGGTGGGTGCCACCTGGGCCTGCGCGAGGCTCTCGAGCTCCCCGCGGGCATGGTCGAGCTCGCGTTGCTTGAGCCGCAGCGCGCGCTCGGCGGCCTCGCGGGCCTGCGCCAGGGCCGGCCCCTGCCTTGCCAGCCGGGCCAGCGCCGTGCGGCTGGAAGGCGAGGGAATGCGCGCGGCAAGGTCTTGTTCGCTGCCGGCATCCCAGCCGAGTTGTCCGGCAAGCTCGGCGATCACGGCCCACCGCGAGCGCGCTTCCAGCTCGCGCTTCTCGATGTCGGCCGCATGGGCGCGATATTGCAGACGAAGCTCGTCCAGGGCAATGATCTGTTCTTCCTGTTCCAGCAGCCGGGTGTCCGCATGCAGCGCCTGCAGTGTCTGTCGGGCGCTCTCCTTCAGGCGGGCCTGGTGCGCGCGGGCCAGCTCGATGGCCGCGAGGCGGCGCTCGGCTTCGTCCAGCGCGGCCGATGCGCCTTCCGGCAGATCCTGCGCACCGACATGCTCGGCCAGGCGCGCGGATTGCAGATCCAGCGCGGCCAGCAAGGGGGCGACGCGCCGCGCCCGCTGCAGGACGGCGCGCCGGGCCTTCAGCCCCGCATGTTCGGCGAGGGCGGCCTTGCGCTGGGTGTCGAGTTCCTCCACCGTGGCGTGGGCCTCGGCCCAGTCCTTCGCTCGCAACGAGGCGGCCTTGAGCGCCTGACGGGCCTCGTCATAACCCTGCTCGGCCTGGTAGTAGACCCGCGCGGAGGACTTTCGTTTCCCCCAGAGCCCGTCGGCTTCCTGCTCGAGGGCGGCGCGGATATCCCCCAGCGAGGCGATGCCAGCCGCGGACTCGAACAGGACCTGGCCCACGTCCTCGTCGGCCGCCGAGAGAATGCTCGCCCCGCCCTGCACGAGGCGCTCATGGTCGAGGCTGAACATCTGCTCGAAGAATTTCGGGTCCACGCCGCCGAGGAAGGGCGCCAGGGCCTCGTCGGGCAGCGGCGCGTCATCGGGCCCGCGCAGGCTTGCCTTGTTGGCCTTGATGCGCTGGAAGGCGAGCTGCTGTTCCCCGTGGCTGAGGCCTGCGCCCAGGCGCAGGTCCGGCAGGGGGTGGAGGAAGGCGTAGCCGGGGTTGCGCAGGGGAAAGCCGTACAGGAGGTGGTGGATGGCCGATCGAAGGGTCGATTTTCCGGCCTCGTTGGGTCCGACGATGACGTGGAAGTCGCGCTGCGCGCGGGGCAGCGCGATGCTTTGATGGGTGAACTTGCCGTAGCGAATCAGGTCCAGCCGGTCGATGCGCATGACTTACTCCGCCGAGGCGATTCGCGCCAGCAGCGCCGGCACGGTGGCTCGCACGAGATCCTGCAGGCGCCCGCCGCGCAGGGCCTCCAGCAAGGGCGCGTCCTGCGCGAGCTCGGGCGGCAACTTGCCCAGCAGCTCCGCGAAATCGCTGCTCAGCGCCTCGATGAGCGCTGGATCGTCGGGGGCCGTCTCCAGAATGGCCTGCAGGTCCGCGACGGCATCCCCGCGCTGGGCCAGCGCCTGCGGCGTGTCGCGCGGTTGGGTGTCGACCACCACCTTCTCGATCCAGACCCGGTCGCCGGCGATGGCCGCGGCCTGCGCCAGGACCTCGGCCCGCAGCTGGCCCTCCAGGCCGAAGAGCTCCCCGTGGGCCGCGGAGGGGCCGAACAGGCGCACGCGCACGGCCAGGGGCAGCAGCGAGTTCTGCGCGCCGAGCAGCTGCTCGAGGGCCGTTCCGACCAGGCGCGATGCCTGCGCCAGGGATTGCGCAGCGCCCACGTCGACCGGCAGGCGCTCCCAGCGCAGCACGTCGACGAACACCTGCCGCACCTCCTGCAGCTCCCCGCCCTCGGCGCTCACCAGCAGGGCGCCCTTGGGTCCGGTTTCCCGAATGTTTCTTCCCTGCAGGTTTCCGGGAAAGGCCACGGTGGTCTCTCCCCTCCACAACTGGTGCTCGTGCACGTGGCCCAGGGCCCAGTATTGGTATTGCCTGGCCTGGAGCTCGGCCAGGGTGCAGGGCGCATAGCTGGCGTGCGCCGCGTAGCCCTCGAGGGCCGTGTGCAGCACCCCGATGTTGAACCAGCCCGGGCGGGGCGCGGGATAGCCCAGCACCAGGTTCTCGGTGGTCGCCGCCGTCTTGAAGCTGCGTCCGTGCAGCGCCACCTGCAACTCGGGCAGCAGGAAGCTGCCGGCCCTGGAGGAGGGGAACACATGGACGTTGTCGGGGAGCAGCAGCCTTCGGGTCATCTCGCTCTCGGCGTCGTGGTTGCCGTGCAGCAGGTAGACCGGGATGCCCGCGGCTTTCAGGCGCCCCATCTGACGTGCGAAGTAGATGCCGGTGTTGAAGTCCTTCCAGCTGCCGTCGTAGAGGTCGCCGGCGATGACCAGGAAGTCGACGGACTCCTCCAGCGCCAGGCCGACGAGGTTGTCGAAGGCGTCGCGGGTGGCCGTGCGCAGCAGCTCGGTCGGTGCATCGGGGTAGGCGCTCAGGCCGGTGAGCGGGCTGTCCAGGTGGATGTCGGCGGCATGGAGGAATCGCATGGGGCTCGGCGGCGTTGGGTGCTCGGTTGCGGTCAGGCTAGCAGACGGGATCGGGTCGGGGCGGGGCCCGCGGCCCCATGCGACCCCATGCGACCCCACGCCACGGCCTTCCCGCGCGGGACAGGACACTAGAATGACCGATTCCCGTTGACGGTCCCACAGCGCGACGCAGCGGCTGTATGGGATGCCTTGGATGACCAGACCCCAGCTTGATCCCGTGGCCGGAGCTCGCGCTCGAGGCAAGAGCCGCGATGCCAGGCGCGTCGCCCTTGCCGGGCTTGCCGTGCTCTGCATGCTCGCCGTGGCGGTGGGCTACGCGCCGATGATCAACAACGGCGACTGGTGGCGGGTCTGCCCCAGCGGCCATTTCTCCGCCATGGGATGGCAGGCCCTCCATGCGAGCTACCCGCTGATCGCGACCGGCGCCGCCCCCAATTCCACGCTGGCCCTGCTGGTGCAGCTGGGGCTTTGGCTGCAGCTTGCGGTGGGTGCTCAGGTCTACTGGACCCCGCTGATCTTCCTGGTCCTGTGCGGGATCTTCCTGGCCGGCTGCTTCAAGGCGCTGGGAAACTGCCGGTTCGCGGCGGACCGCTGGGTCATGGCCTGCGTGATCCTGATGGGCGCCGCCTACGGCTTTTATTTCAAGTCCTTCTACCAGGAGGCGGCGAGCCTGGCGCTGCTGCCGTGGTTTTTCGGCGGAATGCTCGCCCTGCGCGACGGGCGCCCCGCGATCCTGTTCGTGACCACCTGCCTGCTGCTGGCCTCCAAGATCGAGAATGTGTTTTTCGTGCCGATCGCGCTGGCCGTGTTCCTGGTCTATCGCTATCCGCGCAAGACCCCGTGGGTCGCCGCCTCGCTGCTCGCGCTGGCGGCCATCGTCGGATTCTCCTTGCGCGTCGAGCGGGATTTCAGCGCGCCCAATGCCTACAACCGCTACTACAGCGGCGTGGGTTGGGTCTCCAAGGGTGTCGCGACGGTGCCGCACCGGACCTTCAACGGCCTGAGGGCGTATTTCTACTCGACACTCCCCCCATCCCTGGAAGACCCCAAGACCATCCCGCCGAAGGGTGCCGACCTGATGGGGCCCAGCTACTGGCCGACCGGCTGGCGATTCTCGGAAATCGCCGCCGCCGGCTCCCCGGCGGACAAGGCCCGATTCCAGGACATCATGCGCCACGGCCAGCCGGGCCCGTTCCTGCGCCATTTCGCGCGGCATCCCGGATCGATTCCGGGCTATCTGGGCTCACCCCTGGTGGTCGCGGCCCGCCTGAACTACGACCTGAACTACATCCGGGTCTCCTCCCTCCAGCCGGTCGATCCGCTCCCCTTCATCGCGCGAGTCGACGACTTCGTGCTGAGCCGGCTGGGCTATCTGTACACGGCGCTGTTCGCCTTCGCGCTGGTGGTCGCGGCCTGGCGGCGCAGCGCGTTGGGAGCCCTGCTGGCGGGGTATTTCTTCATCGGGGCGCCGATTTTCTGCGTGCTGGGCGACGGGTACTACGAGATCGAGAAGCACCTTTGCTCGCTCTGGTTCTTCGCGCCGGTGATCCTGCACATGTGCATCACCGATTTCGAGCGAAGGCCCAGGCCGGGCCAGGCTCATGCGTAGGCGTACTTCCCGCCCTTGTCCAGCGCGCGGCGATAGGCCGGGCGCGCGTGGATGCGCTGCAGGAACTCGGGGATGGCCTTCAGCCCCGGCTGCGGCGCCCGCGCTTGGGCGGCTTCCAGCGGAAAGCTCATCTGGATGTCGGCGGCGCTGAAGGCGTCTCCGGCGAACCAGCCGGTCTTGCGCAGCTCGGAGTCGATGTAGCCCAGGTGCAGGGCAAGCTGCGGATCCACCACGTCCGCCTCCAGCGCCCGCGCGATGCGGCGGGCGATGGGCCGCGCGAAAAAGGGCATGGGCGCGCTGGCGATGCGCTGGGCCACCAGCTTGAGCAACAGCGGAGTCATCGCCGAGCCCTCGGCATAGTGCAGCCAGTAGCGATAGCGCAGGGCGTCCTCGCTGTCCGGCGCCGGCTGCAGCCGGCCGTTGCCGTAGCGCTGCACCAGGTATTCAACGATGGCCCCGGACTCGGCCACCACCCGCTCGCCATCGGTCAGCACGGGCGACTTGCCCAGGGGATGCACGGCGCGAAGCTCCGGCGGGGCCCGCATGGTGCTGTGGTCGCGCTCGTAGCGCTTGACCTCGTAGTCGAGCTCGAGTTCCTCGAGCAGCCACAGTACGCGCTGGGAGCGGGAATTGTTCAGGTGATGGACGGTAAGCATGGGATCGTCGGGCCGGGCGAAGGAATGCGCATTCCTGAGCGGATTCGTGCTCTTGCGTGGGCTGGCCTCGCAGGATCGCACATGCCGAGGGTCCCTGGCAAGGAGTGCCGAAGCCGCCGGCGGCTCAGGCGCCGAGATTCAGGCCCGTGCCCGCCGCCGCGGTGCCGCCGGTCGCCGCGGGCACGCTGGCCGCTGCGCTGAAGGCCCCGATGGGGCCAAGGCCTCCGACGGCTGCCATCACAGCGCTGCTAGCGCAGCCCTTCGTTCAGCGCGCGAAGCGCGGCCCCGACCTCGGTCTGCGCCTGCAACAGACGCGCGGTGAGTTCGGCGGCCTGCGGGCGCCGGCCTTCGTGGGCGGCGCCCAGCAGTTCGCGCGCCAGGGCGTGCACCTTGGCGTGCGGCGCCTCGATGGCCTGGAAGGCCGGCACGGCGGCGTGGGCCTCGCGGCCGCGCCCGTCGTACCAGATGCCGAAGCTGCATTGGTGATGGTCGGGAACCTGGGCGACCTGCAGGTTCGGCGGCTGCGCGTCGACCTCGGCCAGGATCTGGATCACGAAATTGCGATGGTCCTCCTCGGCCGAGCGCAGCAGGGCGCGGGTGGCGAGTCTTTGCATGTCCCGGACCTGGCCCTGCAGCCTGGCCACCACGGTGTCGACGGCGCCGAGTTGCCGGCCCGTGCTTTCACTGGTCGTCGCGATGCGCAGGGTCTGCTCGTCGATCTGCTCGGTGTGGCCCTCGATGCTCAGGGTCGCGTCGTGCACCCGTCGAGCCAGGTTGCGCACCTCGTCGGCCACCACCGCGAAGCCCCGCCCGGCCTCGCCGGCCCGTGCCGCCTCGATGGCGGCGTTGAGCGCCAGCAGGTTGGTCTGGTAGGAGATTTCGCGGATGCTCTGCACCAGGGTGGAGATCGTGCCCACCTGGCTCAGCAGGGTCTTCACCGCCTGCGCGTTGTCCCCGACGGCGTGCTTGACCACGCCGATGGCGCCGTCCAC
>DAIDHU010000449.1 GCA_027451915.1 Thiomonas sp.
GGCGCGCAACGGAGATCTCGAATGACCACCTTCCTGCTTGCCGCCGCGCTGCTCACCGCGGTGGTGCTGGCGATCCTGGTGCTGCCCCTGCTGGGGCAGCGATCCCGCGCAGGCGTCGACCGCGCCACGGTGAATGCGCGCCTGCTGCGCGAGGACATGGCCGCGCTGGAGCGCGAACGTGAAGCGCTGGGCGAGGCGCGCTACGAACAGGCGCGCCAGGAGCTGGCGCGACGCGTGCTGGCCGACACCGTGCCCATGCCGCGCGGGCGCGGCGCCTCTAGCGCGCTGCCCACCATCGCCGGCCTGCTGCTGGGGCTGCCGATCTGCGCCGGGCTGCTGTATGAACTGATGGGCACTCCAGCCGCGCTGGCCGGCAATCCGCCGAGCCCCGCCGCCGCCACGCAGGCGGCCGCCCCGGCGGCCCCGAGCCAGGTGCAGAAGATGGTCGATTCCCTGGCCGCGAAGCTGGCGGCTCATCCCGACGATCCTGCCGGCTGGGCCATGCTCGGCCGCTCCTACGCGGTGCTCGGCGACTTTGGCAAGGCGGCGCAGGCCTACGGCCGCGTCGGGCCGCAGCTGCAGCACCACGCGCGCTGGCTGGCGGAGTACGCCGACGCCCTGGCCATGAGCGCCAACGGCAGTCCGCTGGGCAAGCCCGAGCGTCTGGCGAGCCAGGCTCTGGCCATCAACCCCAACAACCTCCTGGCGCTGATGCTCGCCGGCTACGCCCATGCGCTGCGTGGCGACGACCGCGGTGCCTTGCCCCTGCTCGAGCATGCCAGCCGCGAGGTGGTTGCCGGCTCCGAGGACGCCACCTTCCTCGACCATGTCATCTCCCAGGTGCGCCGTCGCATGGGACTGACCGCCGCCGAGAACGCGGCGCCCGGACCGGCCGGCGCGAGCAGCGCGCCGCCGGCGCCCGCGGCGCGCAAGGTCTCCGTGGCCGAGCCGGCGAGTCCGGTGCGCCAGCAGGCCTTGGCCCTGATGCAGGTGCGCGTGAGCATCGCCCCCTCGCTGCGCGCGCAGGCGCAGGGGCGCACCCTGTTCGTCATCGCCCGCGTGCCCGGCGAGCGCATGCCTCTGGCGGCGGCCAGGCGCGCCGATGCCAGGCTGCCGCTGCAGGTGGCGCTGAGCGACGTCGACTCCATGAGCCCTTCGCAACTCCTGTCGAGCGCGCCCAGCGTGCAGATCGAGGCCCGCCTGTCGGCCACCGGCGACGCGATGCCGGCCAGCGGCGATCTCTACGGCACGGCCAGCGTGGCGCGCGGTGGCAGCGTGGCCGTGCTCATCGACCACCGCCGCCCCTGAGCCGAAGCGGCCTCGGGCCCGGACACGGGCTCCTGAGGGCTCGGCGGAGTGGCCGGCGTACACTGCGCCGGCCCGGTTTCGGGCCCGCGCCCCGCGGGCCCGCCGGTGCGCCGTCCCCGTGACCACGACCGACTCCGAAACCCCCTACGCCGACCTCGGCCCCGACGCCGTGCTCGACGCCGTGGAGAGCGTGGGCCCGCGCTGCGACGGGCGCCTGCTGCAGCTCAACAGTTTCGAGAACCGGGTGTTCCAGCTCGGCCTGGAGGACGGCGGCAGCTGCATCGCCAAGTTCTACCGTCCGGGGCGCTGGAGCGACGCGGCCATCCTGGAGGAGCACGCCTTCAGCCTGGACCTGGCCGGGCGGGAGATTCCCGTGGTGCCGCCGCTGCTCCTGCGGGGGGCCACCCTGCATCACCATGGCCGGCATCGATTCGCGCTGTTCACCCGCCAGGGCGGGCGCTCGCCGGAGATCGAGCAGGAGCCGGTGCTCGAGCGCATCGGTCGTTTTCTCGGGCGCATCCACGCGGTGGGCGCCGAGGCGGGCTACTCGCACCGCCCGCCGCTGGAGCCGCGGGTGTTCGGCCTCGAGTCCCGCGACTTCCTGCTGCGGGGCGACTGGATCCCGCCCGAGCTGCGCGAGGCCTGGAGCGCCGTGGCCGAGCTGGCGCTGCAAGGCGTGCGCCAGGCCTGGGAATCGGTGGGCGAGCCGCGCATGCTTCGCGTGCACGCCGACTGCCACGCCGGCAACCTGCTGTGGACCGACGAGGGCCCGCATTTCGTCGACTTCGACGACAGCCGCTGCGCCCCCGCGGTACAGGACCTGTGGATGCTGCTGGGCGGCGACCCCCAGGACATGCGCCTCCAGCTGGCCGCGCTGCTGCGCGGCTACGAGATGTTTCGTGAATTCGACCCCCGGGAACTGCGCCTGGTCGAGGCGCTGCGCACCCTGCGGCTGCTGCACTACAGCGCCTGGATCGCCAGGCGCTGGCACGATCCGGCCTTTCCGGCCGCCTTCCCGTGGTTCGGCGGCGCGCGTTACTGGCAGGACCGCATCCTGGAATTGCGCGAACAGGTGGCGTTGATGCAGGACCCGCCGCTGGCGGGATTCTGAAGTCGTGGGGAGTGGGCTGGCCCTTGCCTAGAATCAAGGCAGCGCCCCGGCCACGCCCGGGCAACGATCGAGAACCACCCAAGCACCGCCGAAGGGCCCGAGGGGCCACCCGAGGGACCGCCATGTATTCGCTGATCCTGTCCACGCTGGCCTACCCCATCGTCGCCTGGTGGCTGCATCGGCGGCTGGAGGACTGGCTCGAACCCGGCATGGTGCGCAAGATGCTGGTGTTCCTGCTCGCCAGCATCGCCTGCTGGATGCTGGCCAGCGCCATCGACTGGATGTTCCCCGCGCAGGCCATCCACCTGCTCTGAAGGCGCCCGCGGGCCGCCTCGGCTCCACGCTGACCTGGGTCAACGCGCTCGCGCGCCGCCGGGGCTAGAACCGGGGCTTGTGCATTCGCGGGAGCCTCTCGTGAGCGATTCACCCGGAGCATCTCCGCGTGCGGCGCGCGGCCGCGGGCGCGCCCTGCGCGTCGGCGCCGGCGTCGCCGCGCTGGTGCTGGCTGGCGCGCTGGGCCTGGCCTGGTGGGTGGCGCGGCGCCCACCCGAAGTCCGCTACCTGACCGAGCCCGTCACACGCGGCGAGGTCGCGAGCAGCATCCACGCCACGGGCACGGTCAACCCCGTGCTCACCGTCATCGTGGGCTCTTACGTGTCGGGGGTGATCCAGTCGCAGTCCTGCGATTTCAACACCCGCGTGCGCAAGGGCCAGTCCTGCGCGCGCATCGACCCGCGCCCCTACCAGACCGTGGTCGACGAGAACCTCGCCCAGCTCGCCGTGGCCCGAGCCCAGCTGGACAAGGACCGCGCGGCGCTGGACTACGCGCGCATCAACGAGCGCCGCCAGGCCTCGCTGATCGGCCGCGGCGTGGTCTCGCAGGACGTGGTCGACATCGCGCGCAACGCCCTGGCCCAGGCCCGGGCGCAACTCGCCCTGGACCAGGCCTCGGTGCGCGAGCGCGAGGCCGCGCTGGAGGCCGCGCGCGTGAACCTGGGCTACACCAACATCGTGTCCCCCGTCGACGGCACCGTGGTTTCGCGCAACGTCACCATCGGGCAGACCGTGGCCGCCAGTTTCCAGACCCCGACGCTGTTTCTCATCGCCACCGACCTGACCCGCATGCAGGTGGACACCAACGTCAGCGAAAGCGACATCGGCAACGTGCATGACGGCGACCCCGCGCGCTTCACCGTGGAGGCCTGGCCCGGCAGGAGCTTCGACGCCCGCGTGTCCCAGGTGCGCCAGGCGCCGCAATCGGTGCAGAACGTCATCACCTACGACGTCGTGCTCGATGTGGACAACTCCGGCCTGCTGCTCAAGCCGGGCATGACGGCCACCGTGGGCATTGTCACCGCGCGGCGCCAGAACGTGCTGCGCGTGCCCGACCCGGCGCTGCGCTTCGAGCCTGGCGCGCTCGCCGCGCCACAGGCCTCCGGGGGCGGCACCGGCTCCCGCGCCGGCGCGCGGGTATGGGTGCTGCGCGATGGCAAGCCCGTGGCCGTGGCGCTGCGCATCGGCCTGGACGACGACTCCTACGCCGAGGTGCTCGGCGGCCAGCTCCGCCAGGGCGATGCGGTGATCGTGGGCGAACAGCGCGGCGACGCGGCGAAGGGCGCCCGGGCGGCCGCCCCGCTGCGCCTGGGCATGTAGCGGCGCGCGCGGGGAGCCGACGATGGCCGAGGCCGTGATCGAACTGCGCGGGGTGACGCGGGTGTACGTGGCCGGCGACACCGAGGTGCGCGCGCTGGACGGCGTGGACCTGCGGGTCGAGCGCGGCGAGTTCGTCGCCATCATGGGGTCCTCCGGTTCCGGCAAGTCCACCCTCATGCACCTGTGCGGCTGCCTGGACCGGCCCAGCTCCGGCAGCTACCTGCTCGAGGGGCTTGACGTGGCGCGCATGGACGAGCCGCGCCTGGCGCGCATCCGCGGCGAGCGCATCGGATTCGTGTTCCAGAGCTTCAACCTGCTGGCCCGCACAAGCGCCCTGGACAACGTGGCCCTGCCGCTGCTGTACGGGACGGCGGGGCCCACGCGCCGCGCCGAGCGCATGCGCCGCGCGCGCGAATCCCTGGCCCGCCTGGGCCTGGGCGGGCGCGAAGCCAACACCCCCGGCCAGCTCTGGGGCGGGCAGCAGCAGCGCGTGGCCATCGCGCGCGCCCTGATCAACCGCCCGGCGCTGCTGCTGGCCGACGAGCCCACCGGCAACCTGGACACGCGCACTTCCCACGAGATCATGCGCACCCTGCGCCAGCTGAACGTGGAACAGGGCCTGACGGTGATCGTCGTCACCCACGAAAGCGACGTCGCCGCCTACGCCGGGCGGGTCATCACCATGCGCGACGGGCGCATCGTCGACGACCATGTCAACCCCGAACCCAGCGAAATCGCCGACATCGCGGCGCCAGCGGGCACCGCGCCTGCCTGGCGCGCAAAGGGTGAGGGTGAGGCGGGAGAGGCGGCAGAGCATGGCCCCTCCGCGCTGGCCGGCGCCGGTTTCGCCGGAATGATCGTCGCGGCGGCCGCGCAGGCCATCGCGCGCAACAAGATGCGCTCGGCGCTGACCATGCTCGGTGTGTTCATCGGCGTGGCCGCGCTGATCGTGATGGTGGCGGTGGGGCAGGGCGCGAACGCCGCGGTGCGCAAGCAGATCGAGAGCCTGGGCACCAACCTGCTGGTGGTCATGCCCGGCGCGACCACGCGCGCCGGCGTGCGCGCCGGCTTCGGCAGTGCCTCCACCCTGACCGAGGCCGACGCGCGCGCGCTGCGCCGCGACGCCCCCGCGGTGGCCCGCACCGCCTACATGATCCGCCAGGTCGGTCAGGTGCAGTACGCCGGCAACAACTGGAGCACCAGCATCCAGGGCGTCACCCCCGCCTACCTGTCCATGACCAACTGGCGCATCCAGCGCGGGCGGGCGCTGGAGGAATCCGACGAGACCACGGCGGCCATGGTCGCGGTGATCGGCCAGACGGTCGCGCGCGAGTTGTTCGGCCCCTACGCCAACCCCATCGGCGCCAACATCCTGGTCAAGGGCTTCAGCGTGCGCGTGGTCGGGCTGCTGCAGGCCAAGGGACAGACCCCCTATGGCCAGGACCAGGACGACCTGATCATGCTGCCCTTCAGCGCCGCGCAGCGCAAGGTTCTGGGAGCGGCCGCCCCCAGCCAGGCGCAGACCGTGGCCGTGACCGCGCTGGGCGCCGCCAGCGTGCCGGTGAACAATACCGCGGCGGCCTTCCCCGCGCCGCCCAACCCCTTCAAGATCCCGCCGCGCCTGACCGGCTACGTCAACGTGATCTTCGTGCAGGCGGCAAGCCCCGAACAGGTGGACGCCGCCATGCGACAGGTCACCCAGACCCTGCGTCGCCGGCACCACGTGGCCGCCGGCGACACCGCGGATTTTTCCGTGCGCAACCTCAGCCAGATCGCCGAGACCGCGCAGAGTTCCTCCGCCGTGATGGCCCTGCTGCTGGCCATGGTGGCCTCGATTTCCCTGCTGGTGGGCGGCATCGGCATCATGAACATCCTGCTTGTGTCGGTGACCGAGCGCACGCGCGAGATCGGCCTGCGCATGGCCATCGGCGCGCGCCGCCTGCATGTCCTGTTGCAGTTCCTCGCCGAGGCCACCTTCCTCAGCGCCACCGGAGGTCTGGTGGGCATCGCCTGCGGAGTCGGGGTTTCCGCGGCGGTGTCGGCACTGGCCCATTGGCCCACCCTGTTGTCCCCGGCGGCGATGGCCGGAGGCTTCGGCTTCGCCGCGGCCGTGGGCGTGTTTTTCGGCTTCTACCCGGCGCGCAAGGCCTCGCGCCTGGACCCCATCGAGGCGCTGCGCTATGAATGACAGGCATCGGCTGAGTGGGCCCTGCCTGTCACGCGCAGGCGCCCTGCTGGCGGGCAGCCTGATGCTCGCCAGCTGCACCGTGGGCCCCGATTTCCGCGCTCCGCGAGCTCCGGCCGAGTCCGCCTACACCCCGCGGCCGGTCACCCTGGGCGTGCCCGGCGCCTCGGCCCCGGCGCAGCGCCTGCGCGCCGACGCCGCACTGCCGGCGCGCTGGTGGCGCGCCTTCGGCAACCCGGGGCTCGATGCCACCGTCGAACTGGCGCTGGCCGACAGCCCCACCCTGGGGCAGGCCGCGGCTGCGCTGGCGCAGGCGCGCGAGCAGGTGCTGGCCGCGCGCGGCGCGGCGCTGCCGCAACTGGACCTGCAAGCCTCGGGCACGCGAGCCAGCGCCCAGGCGGGGGCCCCCGTGCTCGAGCAGTACAGCGCCGGCCCCCTGGTGAGTTTCGCGCCCGACGTGTTCGGCGGCACGCGGCGCCTGGTCGAGCAGCGCCAGGCGCTGGTCGAGGTGCAGGCAGCCCAGCTCGACGCCGTTCGCCTGAGCCTGAGCGCCCAGGTGGTCGACCAGGTCATTACCGCCGCCTCGGCCCGCGAACAACTGCGGGCCCTGGGCGACATCCTCGGCTCCGACCGCGACAACCTTCGGCTGGTGGAGCTGGCACGCGCGGCGGGCCGCGCATCCGGCGCCGATCTGGCCGCGGCGCGAGCCCAGCTCGGCGCCGACCAGACCCTCGAACCCCCGCTGCGCCAGCAGCTGGCGGCCGCGCAGGACGCGCTGGCCCTGCTGGTCGGGCGGGGCGCCGGCGCCTGGCAGGCGCCGGGCTTCGAGCTGGCCGAGCTGCGCCTGCCCCTCGAGCTGAGCATGGTGGTGCCCTCGCGACTCCTGCGCCAGCGTCCGGACATTCGCGCCGCCGAGGCCCAATTGCACGCGGCCAGCGCCGCCATCGGCGTGGCCGAGGCCGATCTGTTTCCCCGCATCGCGCTCGACGCCAGCTGGAGCGCCCAGTCAGCCGGCCTGGGCACGCTGTTGTCGGGCGGCCAGGCCTGGGGCTTGTCGGCGGCGCTGGGCGCGCCGCTGTGGCACGGCGGCACCCTGCGCGCCCAGCGCCGCGCCGCGCAACAGGCCTATGAAGGCCAGCTGCAGCTGTACCGCCAGACCGTGCTGCAGGCCTTCGCGCAGGTTGCCGACGTGTTGCAGGCCCTGCAGCACGACGCGCAGGCCGTGCAGGCCCAGCAACAGGCGCTGGCCAGCGCCGCCGAATCGCTGCGCATGGCGCGCGACGCCTACGAGGCCGGTGCCGGTAGCCTGCTGCAGGTGCTCTCGGCCCAGCGCGGGTTCGCGCAGGCGCGCATCGGCCAGGCCCAGGCCAGCGCGCGCCAGCTGGCCGACAGCGCCCAGTGGTTCAGCGCCATGGGTGCGGTGCCGCGCTGAAGGTCGCGGTACGGCGCCCTGGAGCTCCCGCGGGCTACAAAGCTGTTTCAAAGTAAGAATAATTGCTCGAACGCAGCAGATTTCTTGAAATTGTGATCTGCGCATTCTTGCGCGTCCCCTTATGCTTTTCCCTGGACCGCGGGTGTCGCCCACGCCCGCCTTCGCGACTTTTTTTCCCGGGACATGAACCAGACGGTGGACTTTGCCGCACAAGCCGAGGACGCAGCGAGCGCGCGTCTGTACCTGCAGCGCGTGGATGACGGACTGGCAGCCGTCGAGCGCATGCGCGGCAAGGTGGCGCAACTGCTTCTGGCGCCGAACCTGGACGCCTCCTGGCTGGAGCGCATCGGCCTGGCCGTCGAGGACCTGTTGCAGCTGGCCCGCGAGCACCCGGACCTGGCCCTGTACTTCCTGCTCAACGAGAAGGTCAACAACCCGGCCCAGTACAGCGCGCTGCATTCGGTGTGTTGCGCGATGATGGTCGTTCTGGGCGCCGCCTGGCTGGGCTGGCCCGAATCCGAGCTGCGCGGCGTCACCGGCGCGGCCCTGACCATGAACGTGGCCATGGGCGAGCTGCAGGACCTGCTGGCGCGCCAGCTCGAGCCGCCCAGCATGCGCCAGCGCGAGGTCATCCGCCACCATGCCGAGCGCGGCGCCGATGCGCTGGAGAAGGTCGGCGTCACCGACCCCCTGTGGCTGCAGGCCGTGCGCGAGCACCATACGGTGCACGGCGACGGCGATGCCCACAGCCTGGAGCCGGGTCAGCGCGCCGCAGAGCTGCTGCGCCGGGTGGACGTGTACGCGGCCAAGCTGAGCACCCGGCGCACGCGCCAGGCCCTGACCCCGGCGCTGGCGGCGCGCGGCGCCTTGCTGGGCCCGGCCGACCACCCCGACGCCATGGGCGCCACCCTGCTGCGGGTGCTGGGCCTGTACCCGCCGGGCACCTATGTCGAGCTGGCCGATGGCGAGCTCGGCGTGGTCATCGAACGCGGCAACCGCGCCCATACCCCGCTGGTGGCCAGCCTGCGCAGGGGCGACGGGCGCGTGCTGCTGGTGCCCCAGGCGCGCGACACCTCGCTGCGGGCGCACTCCGTGCGACGCGGCGTGGATGCCTCCGCCGTGCAAGTGCGCCCCGGGCACCAGCAGGTGTTGAAGACCAGGCTGCAACTGGGCCTGCCGGCGGCGCTGGTTCCCGCCGAGGCGGCGCGGGACGAACCCGAGGCCGCGCGGGACGAACCCGAGGCCGCGGCGGATTCGCTGCAATAGGCGCCCGCCCGCGGCGCCTGCCCGCGGTGCATGCTCGCGGCGACCGCTCGCGCGGCCCCGGGGAGGCTTCGCTAACATGCCCCGCCGACATTCCAGGAGACGCCGTTGAACCACCAGGAACCCTCCGCCGCGCTCGCGGCTCCCGTGCTGGTCGAGCGCCACGGGCGCGTCGGACTGCTCACCGTCAACCGGCCGCAGGCGCTGAACGCGCTGGACCTGCAGGCCGTGCGCCGTCTCACCCAGGCGCTGCGCGACTGGGCCGCCGATCCCGAGGTGATCGGCGTGGTGCTGCGCGGGGCCACTCGCGAAGGCCGCCCGGTCGCGCTGTGCGCCGGGGGCGACATCAAGTTCTTCCATCGCGCCGGACTCGCCGGCGACCCCGAGCTGGATGCCTTTTTCACCGAGGAATACGCGCTCAACCACCTGATCCACCGCTACCCCAAGCCCTACGTGGCCCTGATGGACGGCGTGGTCATGGGCGGCGGCATGGGCATCAGCCAGGGCGCCGCGCTGCGCGTGCTCACCGAGCGCTCGGTGCTGGCCATGCCCGAGACCAACATCGGGCTGTTTCCCGACGTGGGTGGCGGCTGGTTCCTGGCTCGCTGTCCGGGGCGCCTGGGCGAGTACCTGGCCCTCAGCGGCCACGGCCTGCACGCCGCCGACGCCATCGCCTGCGGGCTGGGCGACCTGCTGGTCGACTCCGCGGGCCTGGGGGTGCTGTGCGAGCAACTGCTGCGCGCGCGCGGCGCGCGACCTTCACGACATCGTCGCCGGCGCCGCGCGTGCGGTCCCGGCGTCGCCGCTGCTGCAGCAGCGCGAGCTCGTCGACCGCCATTTCTCGCGGCCCGACCTGGCCACGGTCGTGGCCTCGCTGCGCGCCGACGCGGGGGCCT
>DAIDHU010000450.1 GCA_027451915.1 Thiomonas sp.
CCGGCCCGCTCCAGCGGTCGGATGGTCTGGCCGGGCGGGCGCGGCACCACGCCGCGCCCGCCCGGGCTGAACACCCGCGGGCGATCCGCTAAGCTCGACGCCACTTGTCCGAACCAGGTGTGCCGCCATGAGCCAGCCCGACCCGCCCGCAGCCGAAGCCCCCGTGCCGCCGGAAAAGCTGGTGGTGGCCATTTCCTCGCGCGCGCTCTTCGATTTCGAGGAAGAGAACCTCGTGTTCGAGACGGCCGACGACACGGCATACATGCAATTGCAACTCGAGCGCCTGGACGTACCGGCCTCGCCCGGCGTGGCCTTGCAACTGGTGCGCAAGCTGCTGGCCTTCAATACCAGCGACGCCGACCGCGACCGCGTGGAGGTGGTGCTGCTGTCGCGCAACGATCCGGTCTCGGGGCTGCGCGTGTTCCGCTCGGCGCGCCACCACGCCACGGCCATCGAGCGCGGGGTGTTCACCCGCGGACGCCCTCCCTATCACTACCTGCACGCGCTGGGCGCGAAACTGTTCCTGTCGGCCAACACCGAGGACGTGCGCGCGGCGCTGGCCGCCGGCTTTCCCGCCGCCCAGGTGTATCCGCAATCGGTGCGCGCCGGCGAGGCGCACCCGCAGGAAGTGCGCATCGCCTTCGACGGCGACGCCGTGCTGTTCTCCGACGAGGCCGAGCGGGTGTACCAGCGCGAGGGCCTGCCCGGCTTCACGCGCCACGAGACGCGCAAGGCCGCGCTGCCGCTTCCGCCCGGCCCCTTCAAGCCCTTGCTGGAAGCGCTGCACCGGCTGCAGCAGGCAGCCAGCAGCGGTGCCACCGCCATGCGCCTGCGCACCGCGCTGGTCACCGCGCGCAGTTCGCCCGCGCACGAGCGCGCGGTGCGCACCCTGATGGCCTGGAACATCGCCATCGACGAGGCGATGTTCCTCGGTGGCCTGGACAAGGGCCCCTTTCTGCGCGAGTTCCAGCCGGACTTCTTTTTCGACGACCAGACCCGCCACGTCGAGTCCGCGGCGCGCCACGTCCCCGCCGGACGGGTGCATTCCGGAGTGCACGACCAGCCGGGCGGCCGGAAGTTGCGATAATCACGTTCATGCAAGCCTGGCACCCGCTCCCGCACGCTCCCGCGCAACCCGCGTGGCGCAGCGCCGTGGGGGAGGCCTGGCCCTGGCGCAAGCCAGCCGCCTGAACGCATCCCCTCCCCCGCCTTGCCGCCCGCCCCGGGCGGCCCCTCGGCGCGCGCCGGCCGCGACATCGCAGCCGGCGCCGCGCGGCGCAGACTCCGGAGTGTCCCGCCATGCTGCTGATGATCGACAACTACGACAGTTTCACCTTCAACCTGGTGCAATACCTGGGCGAACTCGGCCAGGACGTGCGCACCGTTCGCAACGACGAGCTCACGACGGCCGACATCGAAGGCCTGGCCCCCGAGCGCATCGTCATTTCCCCGGGCCCCTGTTCGCCGTCCGAGGCCGGCATCAGCGTGGAAGTGCTGCGCCACTTCGCCGGGCGCCTTCCCATCCTGGGCGTGTGCCTGGGCCACCAGGCCATCGCGGCCGCCTTCGGCGGGCGCGTGGTGCGCGCGCGCACCATCATGCATGGCAAGACCAGCCCCATCGAGCACGACGGGCATGGCGTGTTCGCCGGACTGCCCAGCCCCTACACGGTGGTGCGCTACCACTCACTGGCCATCGAGGACGCGAGCCTGCCCGAGTGCCTCGAGGTCTCGGCGCGCACGGCCGACGGCGAGATCATGGGCGTGCGCCACCGCGAGCACGCGATCGAGGGCGTGCAGTTCCACCCCGAATCCATCGAGAGCGAGCACGGCCATCGCCTGCTGCGCAATTTCCTCGACATGCCGAATCGCTGAACAGGGGCGCCCCGACCATGACCATCACCAACCAGGACGCGCTGGTGCGCGTCATCGAGCACCGCGAGATCTTCCACGACGAGATGCTCGCGCTGATGCGGCGCATCATGACCGGGGAGATGTCCCCGGTCATGATCGCCTCCCTGATCACCGGGCTGCGCGTGAAAAAGGAGACCGTGGGCGAGATCACCGCCGCCGCCATGGTCATGCGCGAATTCGCGACCAAGGTGCCCGTGCACGATACCGACCGGCTGGTCGACATCGTGGGCACCGGGGGCGACAGCGCGCAGACCTTCAACATTTCCACCACCAGCATGTTCGTGGCCGCGGCCGCCGGAGCCCGCGTGGCCAAGCACGGCGGGCGCAGCGTGAGCTCCTCCTCGGGATCGGCCGACGCCATCGAGGCCCTGGGCGGCGCGCTGAACCTGTCCCCCGAGCAGGTGGCGCAATGCCTGCAGCGCACCGGCATCGGCTTCATGTTCGCGCCCAACCACCACAGCGCGATGAAGCACGCCGCGCCGGTACGCAAGGAACTGGGCGTGCGCACCCTGTTCAACATCCTGGGGCCGCTGACCAATCCGGCCGGCGCCCCCAACCAGCTGCTCGGCGTGTTCCACCCCGACCTGGTCGGCATCCTGGTGCGCGTGCTGCAGCGCCTGGGCAGCCGCCATGTCCTGGTGGTGCACGGCAACGACGGGCTGGACGAGGTCTCGCTGTGCGCGCCCACCCTGGTGGGGGAGCTGCGCGACGGCCAGGTACGCGAGTATTCGGTGCACCCGGCGGATTTCGGCATGCGCATCTGCGACCTGCGCGAATTGCAGGTGTCCTCGCCGTCCGAATCGGTGCAGCGCATGCGCGAGGTGCTGGACGACCGGCCCGGCCCGGCGCGCGACGTGGTGCTGCTCAACGCCGGCTTCGCCCTGTACGCCGCCGACGTGGCGCCCAGCGTGGGCGAAGGCGTCGAGCTGGCGCGCAAGGCGCTGGCCGGCGGCGCGGCGCGGCAGAGCATGCAGGCCTTCGTGGCCTGCACCCGCGAACTCGCCGGCCTGTCCTGACCCCATCGCGCCCGCCCCATGAACGACATCCTGCAACGCATCCTGGCCACCAAGTCCCGTGAGGTCGAGGCCGCGCGCGCCGCGCTGCCCTTGGCCCAGCTCGAGGCGCGCGCACGCGCTCGCACCGACGCGCCGAGGGGCTTCGCCGCGACCCTGCGCCGCCGCGTGCAGGCCGGGCACCCGGCGGTGATCGCCGA
>DAIDHU010000451.1 GCA_027451915.1 Thiomonas sp.
CATCTTGCCGGCATTTTCCATCGCGCTCAGCAAGGTGGCCTCGGTGTAGCGCGCCGGCGGTCGCGTCTTGAGCTCGAGCAGGTCCACCGACTCGGCCAGCACCTTCTCGCCGGGCGCCACGGCCGGCAGGTCGGCTTCGTCGCCCTGTTGCGCGCGGCCGTGGATCTCCAGCCAGCCGGGCACCACCAGGATGCGCCCCTCGGTGCGGAATCGCTGCTCGCCGACACGGCTGATGCGCGTGGTCACGAGAAATTCCGCGGCCGGATAGAACACCGACAGGAAGCGCCGGGTCACCATGTCGTACAGCTTGGCTTCCGCCTCCGACAGCGCGCCGGGTTGCTGGTTGGTGGGAATGATGGCGAAGTGGTCGGAAACCTTGGTGTTGTCGAACACCCGCTTGCTCGGCTTCACGTAGCCCTGGTCCAGCGCGCGACGCGCGAAGCCGGACAGAGGTCCGGCAGCGTCGGCCATCGCGCGCAGGGTGTCTCGCGCCACACCGACATAGTCCTCCGGGAGGTGGCGCGAATCGGTACGCGGGTAGGTCAGCGCCTTGTGCTTCTCGTACAGCGACTGCGCCAGCGCCAGGGTCATCTTGGCGGAAAAGCCGAAGCGCGAGTTGGCCTCGCGCTGCAGGGTGGTCAGGTCGAACAGCGCCGGCGACATCTGCGTGGTCGGCTTGGATTCGTCGTGCACCTCGGCGCGCGCGCCGCTGCAGGCGTCCACCACCGCCTGGGCCTGGGCGCGATCCCAGAGGCGGTCGGCGCGACGGTCGGCGTCGGCGTCCTTCTTGAACTCCGGGTCGAACCACTTGCCCACGTAGGCGCCGGCGGCGGCCGCGAAATGCGCCTGCACCTCGAAGTAGGGACGAGCCACGTGGCGGCGGATCTGCTCCTCGCGCGCCACGACCACCGACAGCGTGGGGGTCTGCACGCGCCCGACGGGGGTGAGGAAAAAGCCCCCGTCGCGGGAATTGAAGGCGGTCATCGCACGCGTGCCGTTGATGCCCACCAGCCAGTCGGCCTCGCTGCGGCAGCGCGCGGCGTCGGCCAGCGGCAGCATGTCGGCATCGCTGCGCAGGTGCTGGAAGCCGTCGCGGATGGCCTGCGGCGTCATCGACTGCAGCCACAGCCGGCGCACCGGCTGGCGCGCGCTGGCGTACTGCTGGATCAGGCGGAAGATCAACTCGCCCTCGCGCCCCGCGTCGCAGGCGTTGATCACGGCGGTCACGTCCTTGCGCTTGAGCAGCTTGACAATCGCCGACAGGCGCGAGCGGGTCTTCTCGATGGGCTTGAGCTCGAAGTGCGGCGGCACCACCGGCAGGTGTGCGAAGCTCCACTTGCCGCGCTTGACCTCGAAGGCCTCGGGCGCGCCGATCTCCACCAGGTGGCCGACCGCCGAGGTCACGAGGTAGCTGTCGTTCTCGAAGTGTTCGTCGTGCTTGTCGAACTTGCCAGCGAGCGGGGTGAGGGCACGCACGATGTCCTGTGCGACGCTGGGCTTTTCGGCGATGACCAGGGTTTTGCTCATGGGATGGGTTTCGTCACGCGGGGATCATGGCTGACTCGCGTATTTACAATGGCGCGCGGAGTTCCTCCGCGCCATTCGGGCCGGATCGCCCTTTTTCTACTTTAGCCACATTCGTGTCCGCGTTGCTCAATCCTCCCCGGCGCCCGCGCGCCAGCCCCGTCCCCGCCGCGCAACGCGGCCCGCGCACCGAGGTGCGGCAGTCGCCGGTACACGGCAAGGGGGTGTTCGTGCGCCGCGCGATTGCCGCCGGCTCGCGCATCCTCGAATATCGCGGCGAGCGCATTTCGTGGAAGGAGGCGCTGCGCCGCCATCCTCACGACCCGCAGCAACCCAACCATACCTTCTATTTCTCCCTGGAAACAGGCGGGGTCATCGACGCCAAGGTGGGCGGCAACAGCGCGCGCTGGATCAACCATTCCTGCGCGCCGAACTGCGAAGCCCGCGAAATCGAAGGCCGCGTGTTCATCCACGCCCTGCGAGACCTGCTCGCCGGCGAGGAATTGTTCTACGACTACCACCTGAGCCTGGACGAGCGCCACACCCCCAGGCTCAAGCGCGAGTACGCCTGCCGCTGCGGCGCCGCGGACTGCCGCGGCACCATGCTGGCGCCGCGGCGCTGACGAGGCCTCGCGCGTGAGCGTCGCTGCGCCTGCCTCCCCGCCCGCAAGGCCTCCCGACGACGACGCCGCCGCGGCGGCGGCGCTGCAGGCGGCGCTGGAAGCGGCCGGCCACGGCTGCGCGGTGCGCTGGCTGTCCCAGACCGGCTCGACCAATTCGGATCTGCTGGCCGAGGTGCGCGCCGGGCGCGGCACGGTGGAGTGCCTGGTCGCCGGACACCAGAGCGCGGGCCGGGGCCGCCGCTCGCGCAACTGGCGCGACCAGGGGGCGCAAGGCGCCGAGGCGTCCTTGCTGTGCTCGCTGGCCTGGCCGCTGCCGCGCGGCTGCGAGCTGGCCGGGCTGAGTCTGGCCGTGGGCGTGTGGCTGGCGCAGTCCCTGCAGGCCCTGGGACTGCGCGAGGCGAGGCTGAAGTGGCCCAACGACCTGCTGCTGGGCCCGCGCAAGCTGGCCGGCGTGCTGGTGGAGGTGGCCGATGCGCCGGACGCTCGCTGGGTGGTGATCGGAATCGGCCTGAACCTTCGCCCCCCGCCGGGCCTGCAACAGGCCGCGGGCCTGCATCAGGCGGGCGTGCGGGCCGGGCGCTGGGGGGTGCTGCATGCGCTGCTGCCGCGTCTGATGTGCGGCCTGCAGGGCTTCGCGCAGCACGGCTTCGCGCCGTGGATGGAGGACTGGAACCGGCTGCATGCCTGGGCCGAACTCCCGGTGCAGGTGCTGGACGAGCATGGCGCGCCCCGCCTGCGGGGCCAGGCGCTGGGCGTGGACGCGCAAGGCTTTCTGTGGCTGCGCACCGCGCAGGGGCGCGAACGCGTGACCGACGGCGATGTGTCGCTGCGCGTGCAGGAAGACTGAGCCGGGAGCCGACCGAACATGCTGCGCAAGCTGGTGTTGCTGCTGGTGCTGGGCAATCTGCTGTTGTGGGCCTGGTCCCATGACCTGCTGGCAGGTCTGGGCTGGCCCGCCTCGCGGGTGGGCGAGCCCCAGCGCCTGCGCGGGCAGGTGCATGCGTCCAGCCTGGTGCTGCTGGGCTCCGACGGCCGGCCGCTGAGCGCTTCCGTCCCCATGCCGCGGGCGACTCCCGCGGCCTCGGCGGCTTCCGCGGCATCGGCGGCATCGGCGGCCTCGACCGCCGCTGCCGCTTCGGCGGCGACCGCGGCGGCGCCCTCCGCGTCGGCACCTGGCTCCGCGGGGGCCGCCACGCGGTCCTCCGGCACCGCCCCGGCGCCCGCCGCGGCAGCGTCGCCGGCGGCTGATCGCGCATCGGCTCCGCATCCGGCACCGTCCGCCTCCGGCCCGCCTGCGCGCAGCGCCTCGGGGTCGCTGGCGCAGGCCGCCGCCCAACCCGCCACCTGCCTGCGCGTCGGCCCGTACACGGACCAGGCCGATGCGAAACTGGGTGCGGCGCTGCAAGCCGCCGGCCTGCGGGCCCAGGCGCTGCGCCAGGACCTTCCCGCGCAGTGGATGGTGCTGATGGGCCCGTACGCGAACAATGCCGAGCTGCAGCGCAAGCTCGACGAACTGCGACACCTGTCGCTGCCCGCCGGCAGCTTCATCCAGGTCACCGGCCGCCCGCGCTACGAACCCGGCATCTCCCTGGGCGTGTTCGACCAGCGCGCGCAGGCCCAGGTACAGCTCAAGCACCTGCAGGCGCACGGCGTGCAGACGGCCCATGTGGTGCAGCGCAACCTGGGCATGCAGGCGCTGTACTGGGTGCTGCCCGCCCTCGACGCCTCGCAGGCCCAGCGCCTGCGCTCGCTGCCCGCGCTGCACGCCGCCGACATGCACGCCCAGGACTGCCCGGCGCATTGAACGGCTCAGGCGCCGGGCGCCTGCCCCAGCGCGAGAATCGGAGGGGCGCGGTAGCTCTCGTCGATGGTGTAGCCCTGGCTGCGTAGTTCGGCTTCCACCCGAGGCCGCTGCCGGCTCACGGCCTCGAGCTCGGCGGGAATGAGCTCCTTCCAGCGCTTCATGTCCTCGACCTCCCGGAAGTAGACCCAGAAATGCCCCGCCTCGCTCTCCAGGTCCATGGAGAACATGTAGACGCCCTGGCCTTCGGGGTCGCGCAACGCGGGCTCGTCGATGACCTGGACCTTGAGGTAGACGCCGTCGGCCCAGAAGGTCCAGTAGGGCAGGTGCTGGTTGAGCTGCATCCACTGCTCCTTCGTGGGGACGTAGCGGGGATCGGGGGGATAGAAGCCCTTGGCGGACAGTGCGTAGCGCAGCGCGTCCGCCTGCGCGAGCCGGGGTTCCGATGGCAGCACGAATCGCTGCCATCCCGCGCGCAGGATGTCGTCGAACAGCGCGAACAGCCTGTCGCGGGCGATGGAATGGGGGATTCGCTCACCGTTCATCGCGAAGGCCCCGATGCCCCAGGAATAGATGCCCTCGTCGGGAATGTCCGGGGCGCTGGCGCCCATCACACTGCTGACCCGTGGAATGTCGAAACTGTGCGGGCCTTGCAAGTAGCGCACGGTGCCTAATGCGCCCAGGGGCCATTTGCGCTTGTAGAAGTGCATGCCCACCGGGAGGCGCTGGAGCCGAGAGCCTGGGGCTCTCAGGTCGAAGTTGCTCGGATCGCCGAGAGCGATGGTGGCAGGGGTGTCGGCCATGGCTTCCTGGGGTGTCAGCAGGCTGGAAAGAGGTCGGCTGCCGCGCAGTAGCGGCGCCAGGGAGGCGAAGCCGAAGGCGGCGCCTGCGCGCAGCAGGCGCCTGCGGCTGAGGGAGGAGGGAGCATCAGTCATCGTGATCGGCCAGGGTTCGCAGTTCCGCCAGCAGGCGTTTGCGGCATGGGCCGCTCATCAATTTGTGGTATTGGCCGGCCGTGTCGCGAATCCAATCCATCCGCTCGTGGTAGTTGTCGATGCGGATGCCCGGGGGCGCGTCCGAGCGCCAGTCGGGGTCGTCGACGTACTCGCTGGCGCTGAAGCTGAGCTGCATTCGGAAGCAGATGAAGGGCATGTAGGAAAGCGGGGGCATACCGGTCAGACGCCCCAGCTCGATCTCCTTGCGGAACCTGGGGTTGCCGTAGATCAGGCCCTGCAGCACCTCGCCCTGTTCGTGCCGGGCCATGGCCCAGAGGTGCCTCATGGCAATGGCGGCCTTTTTGGTTTCGTCCGGCTTCGGATTCCTGTCCGGGTCGATCGCTGCCTCGTAGGCCTCCCAGACGTCGATGGCCTCGCCCATCAGCGGCGCCCAGCGCAGCTGCCCGATGGGCTGTCCCAGCGTGGCGGTCGCGTCGTCGAAATTCCAGGGCAGATTGGGCAGCACCTCGGCGGCCCATTCCTGCTGGCTCAGGTTGTTCAGCACCACGGGGTGCAGATCGGGGGCGTTGCGCCGCTGCGCGCACAGGCGCACCGAGGGCGGGCACAGCGCCCAGGCGTAGTGCCAGGGCAGCGCGTCGTTGTACAGCCACAGGTTGCCCTTGCCCAGCGCGCGCAGCGTGGCCGGCGCATAGAACAGCAGCAGCTTGTTCTGGATGGTGAAGGCCACCTGCTTGGAGGCGAAGGCGGCCAGGCCGGCCCAGTAGAAGCGCCCGAGACGCTCGGGCTTGCCGTGCTCGAAGTCCTCGAGGAACACGCGCGCATAGGCTCCCGCGATGCGCTGCGCGCGGGAGGAGTAGCGCACGACCACGCCGTGGTACTCGGCGCGCAGCTGAGGCTCGATGTCGGTCCAGCGGCCCTTCGGATCCTTGTGCCGGGGCGCGGGCCAGCCGGGGTCGGGCAGCGGGTCGGGGGGAATGACGCGGGGGCAGTGGCGGCTGAGGTCGATCCGCCCGGGCTGGTGCTGGACGATGCGTGCGTAGAGTTGCAGCATGGCATGCTGCTGGGCCACGCTCCAGAAGTCGTCGCAGCTGCAGCGGATCTCCACCGGCGGGCCGGGGTCGCGCAGGGTACGCAGGGGGAAGTTC
>DAIDHU010000452.1 GCA_027451915.1 Thiomonas sp.
GCGCCTCGGCCTGCTCGAGACTCGCCGCCTGCGCAGCGCCGGCCATCAGCAGGAACCCGAACCCGATCGACACGAAAAGGCGCAAGCAGCGGGAGCGGGACGGCAACGCAATGCAGACAGCGGACATGGTTCGCGAGAGACGGAAAAATGCGGCAAGGCCCTGGACCTTACTACAGCTCGGCGCATCGACCGTGCCCCCGGCACGCAAGCCCCGCAGCCATCGGCGCAGTCCAGCGCATCGATCCGACGCCCGCGGCGCCTGCGCGCGCGCCCTCCGGCATTTCAACGGCCTGCTAACGACCAGCCCCTGCCGAATTGCCGGCCATTGCACGCGCGGGCGCCCCGCGACGAACGGCCTGCCGCACAATGGGACATCTCCCGCAGCCGTGTACCGGCGAGCACAGGCAGCCATGCCTGGAGACCACGAAACAACGCCATGCGACACCTCCGCGCCATCGTGCTGTCGAGCGCCCTGATGGCCGCGTTCGCGGCCGCGCTGCCGCTCGCCCGGGCCGGTGCCTACATGGATGCGGTGCGCGTCCAGCAAGCCTGCCGCTCGATCGCCGAACTGGGCGCGAGCGCCTTCGCCGCGCGTCCGTCGACCGCCGCGATCATGGACTCGTTCGAGCTGCAGGCGGCCGCGCGAACCTGGCTGGAGCAGATGAACACGCAGCACCCCATTCCCGCCGGGCGCGAGGGCCAGATCATCCGGGAAACGGCGGTGCACGCGTTCACGCGTGCCGCGAGCGCGCAAGGCGCCTACGACTACGGCTGGGCCCGCTGCATGGATGAATACGCGCTGCCGCCCTTCGGCACCGTGCAGGTCCAGCCGCGGCCGCACCCGACGCCGACTCCCATCGAACGGCCCCGCTGAGCCCGCCCGGCAGCCGAGCTGCTCAGGCGACGGCGACGGGCGCCTGCGCGGCGCTCGCGCGCACGCGCAGCACCAGCACCGCGGCGACCAGGCCGAGTACCCCGAAGGCCACCGTCGACAAGGTGTAGCTGCCGTAGCTGCTGCGCAGGATGCCGCCGGTGAGCGCTGCGAAGGCCGCGCCGATCTGGTGCCCGGCGACGATCCAGCCGAACACGATCGGCGCGTCGCGGCTGCCGAATGCATCGTGCGTGAGCCGCACCGTGGGCGGCACCGTGGCCACCCAGTCGAGGCCGTAGAACAGCGCGAACACCGACAGTCCGAGCTGTCCGAGGCCGAAGGAATACGGCAGGTAGATGAGGGCCAGTCCGCGCAGCGCGTAGTAGAAGAACAGCAGGACCCGGCTGTTGAAGCGGTCGGACAGCCAGCCGGACATCGTCGTGCCCACGAGGTCGAGCGCGCCCATGCTGGCGAGGATTCCGGCCCCCTGCACCGGGCTCAGGCCATGGTCGCCGCACATGGCGATGAAAAAGGTCCCGATGAATCCGTTGGTGGTCGCGCCGCAAATGAAAAAACTGAAGAACAACAGCCAGAAATCGCCCACCTTCACCGCGCTGGCGAGCGCGCCGAAGGCCATGGATACCGGGTTGGTGCGTAGCGTGGCGCCCTGTTGCGGTGCGTCGTCGGCTTCGCCGAAGCGCCGCAGGCCCAGCGATGAAGGCTGCTCCGGCAGCAGCCAGTACACCAGCGGGATCACCAGTGCCGCACCGCCGGCCACGGTCCAGATCACGGGTCGCCAGCCCAGGTGCTCGACCACGTAGGCCAGGAGGGGGAGGAACACCAGCTGGCCGGTCGCCGAGCTGGCGGTGAGCAGGCCCATCGCCAGGCCACGCCTGGCGACGAACCAGCGGTTGACCACGACCGCGCCAAGGGTCATCGCCGTGACGCCCGTGGTGCTCCCGACCACCAGGCCCCAGATCAGCCACATCTGCCAGCTGTGGCGCATCAGGCTGGACCACAGCACGGCTCCCGCCAGCACGGTGAGTGCGCACAGCACGGTCCTGCGCAGCCCGAAATGCTGCATCGCCGCGGCGGCAAAGGGCCCCATCAGGCCGAACAACGCCAGGTTCAGCGACAACGCGCCGGAAATCGCGGCGAGATCCCAGCCGAAGGCCCGCTGCAGCGGCACGAGCATCACGCTGGGGGCCGCGCGCGTGCCGGCAGTGACCAGCATGACCAGGAAGGTCACTGCCAGCACGACCCAGGCGCGATGGACTCGCAGGCGGCCGCGCATCAACGGAGCTTGCCCGATCGGATCAGCCACGCGCTGCCTCGCCCGGCTGGATCTGCCGCAACACCCTGGCCGGCGCGCCGGCCACGAAGCTGTTGGGCGCAACGTCCCGGGTGACCACGGCCGCCGCCCCCACCACCGAGTTCTCGCCGACGGTGACTCCGCCGAGGATCGTCGCCGCGGTGGCGATCCACAGCCAGGCGAATGCCGCGCCGGATGGCGTCTGCCTCGGCAGCCCATTCGGCGCTCGAAGTGGCGATGCGATGCAACGGAGGGTACGAGGGGCGGGGTTCCATGCGGTGCTCGAGGTGTCCAGGCGGAAGCATAGCGGCCGCCACGAGCTGCGCGAGCACGCGCCCCCCGGCTATTCCAGCAGCCTGTTAAGCGTGGGTTCAGCAGCGCCGCCCACAATCGCCGCCGTCCCAGCCCCGCTGCTGCCATGCGCCCCGCCAACCGCGAGCTTGCCGGTCACATCCTGCCGACCTCGGCAACGATGGTCGGGGTGTGCATGACCGTGGTATCGATCATCCAGCTGCTGCACCTCGGGCATTTCGCGACCCTGGTCGACCGCTTCCTCGCCATCGACAGCCTGCTGTTCCTGCTCAGCGCCGTGCTGTCCTACCTGTCGCTGCGCCGGCGCCCCGCCGAGACCCTCGAAGCCCATGCGGACCTGGCCTTCATGACCGGGCTGACCATCATGGCGGCGTGCAGCGTGCTGCTTGCGTTCTCGCTGATCTGACAAGGTCCGAGCGAATCCCCGATGCCCGCCCGGCTGCTTCCTGGAGGCGCCCGCGTCAAGGCACCAGCCTGTAGCCGGCGCCGCTCTCGGTGAGCAGATGCCGGGGCCGCGCGGGCAAGTCCTCCAGCTTGTGCCGAAGACGCCCCATGTACACGCGCACATAGTGCTCGTTGTCCAGGGCATGGGGCCCCCAGAGCTCCTGCAGCAGGCGCCGGTGCGTGAGCAGGGCCCCCGCGTTCTGCGCCAGCAGCTCGAGGAGTCGGTACTCCATCAGGGTCAGGTGCACCGTGGCCTCCCCCTTGCGCACCAGGCGCCTGCCCATGTCGACGACCACGTCGCCGAAGCGCACCACGCTTCCATGCTCGCCGGTCTTGCGACGGCGCAGCGCGGCCCGCACCCTGGCGAGCAATTCGGCGACGCCGAAGGGCTTGGTCAGGTAGTCGTCGGCCCCCAGGTCGAGCGCCGAGACCTTCGCGGCCTCGTCCTGGCGCGCCGAAAGCACGACGACCGGTGCGTGGCTCCAGGCGCGGAATCCGCCGAGAAATACCATGCCGTCGGCATCGGGCAGGCCGAGATCGAGCAGCACCAGGTCGGGCCTGCGCGCCGCCGCGTCGGTGA
>DAIDHU010000453.1 GCA_027451915.1 Thiomonas sp.
GGGCTTGCGCGACGGCGCGCGCAGGGCTTTGGGCCTTTGCGGCCGCGGGGGCCGCCGGGCGCGGCGCCTGGGGCAGGAGCACCTGCGTGTACAGCGCGGCGGGCAGCGCGTGCGCGGGCCCGCGCCGCAAGGCGCTGCCAAGGCCCCACAAGGCCAGCACATGCAGCAGGAGCACGGGCAGCAGCCACCAGGCCGCACGCCAGCGCCGGCGCGGCCGTGCGGGCGGTGCCGCGCCCCATGGGGCGCCCATGCGCGCAGGACTCATGGACGCATTGTGCAGCGCGGGGCCCGCAAGGGTATCGAAAGGGGGGATGTCGAAGCGGGCGCGCAGGCGGTATGCTGGGCCGCATCGACCCCGCGCGGCGATGTTGCCGGCGTGGGTCGGCTCCCCTACGTTCTTCGAGGTTCGAGTCTCATGCCAGCCCAATCACCCCCGGCCATGGAATTTTTCCAATCCCTGCTGAAAGGCTCGGGCATGTCCTCGAGTTTCGCCAACTGGATGGCGCCTACGCTGGACCCCGATGAGCTGGAACGCAAGATCGTCGACCTGCGCGTGGTGTTGCAGTGGCTGGAGGCGAACGTTCGGCTGACCCAGGCCACCATCCAGGGCCTGGAAGTGCAGCGCATGACCCTGTCGACCCTGAAGACCATGAATGTGGACTTCGGCGACCTCGCCAGCCACCTGGGTTCGGCCATGCGTGCGGGTGCCGAGGCCATGGGCGCAGGCACGCCGCAGGCGGCGAAGCCGCGTGAGGAGCCCGCCGCCGGCGAGGCCCCGGGGAGCCGGGACAAGGGCGACGGCAAGGGCAAGCCCAAGGGCGATGGCGACTCGGAGGGGCAGGCCCCGCAGGTGGGCGGCATCATCGATCCCATGCAGTGGTGGAGTACCTTGAGCGACCAGTTCACGAAAGTGGCCACCGAGGCCTTGCGCGAAAGCGCATGGCCCATGCCGGGCGCCGGCGCGATGCCTTCGGGCGCCGCCACCGCCGCCCCGGCTGGCTCGGCTGTGTCGAGCCGGGCCGCGCCCAAGGGCTCGGCTCCGGGGGGCGGGGCCGCCCCCGCGGCCAAGCGTGCGGCCGCGCGCACTGGCCCGAAACCGGGCTCGCCCGGCGCTCGGGGGCGCAAGGGGGCGTAGCGAGGGCGGCGATGGGCCGCGGCCGGCGCGGGATGACCACGTAGCGCGCGTGGGCGTAGGGACCAAGGCGCATGGTTTTCGGGGCTTTGATTCGCCTGCTAGGATGCGTCGGCACGTTGCGGCGCAACATGCGGCGCAACGTGCACGCAACCGGAACCAGCCGCGCTGCGATGCGCGCGAGCGCTTCGCAGCGAGGTAGTGCCCGCTGATCCGAACCTTCCCGCATGCGCTTCATCACTGCCCATTCATCCCGGTCGAGCTGGCCCCTGGCCCTGGAGGAGCTTTGCGTCCAGGTGGCGCGGGAGCGCGCGCGCGCCGAGACCGTCACGCGCCCGAACCTCGGCCTGCTCTACGTGGATCCCCGGCATGCCGTGCTGGGCGAGGAGTTGCTGTACGGTCTGCGCCAGCGCCTGGGGGTGGATCATTGGGTGGGCGGCGTCATGCCGGGGGTTTTCGCGGCTGGCGAGCAGGGCATCGAGTCCTGCGGCGTGGCGATCATGCTGATGCAGTTGGCGGCGCGTGATTTCCGCGTGTTCTCGGGGCGAAAGCCGCTGCAGCAGGCCTCGCGCGCCTGGCGCGGGGCGCATTCGGTGCTGGCCCACGGCGATGCCGAGCAGCTGGAGCTGGACGAGCTGGTGGCCGAACTGGGCCAGCGCTGCGCCTCCCACGACGTGTGGGGCGGCATCGTCAGTCCGGGCTGCGGAGCGCATTTCGCCGACGCGGTGCTGCAGGGCGGGGTTTCGGGCCTGGCCTTTTCCTCGCGAGTGAGCCTGCTGGGCGGGCTCAGCCACGGCCTGCAGGCCGTGGGCCCCGCGCGCACGGTCACGCGTTGCATCGACAACGTGGTGTACGCGCTGGACGGGCAGCCCGCCCTCGGCGCCTTGCTGGACGACCTGGGCGAGCCGCGGCGCAGCCGGGAGACTCGGCAATGGCGTGAGCTGGTGCCCAGCCTGCGCGACGTGGTGGTGGGCCTGTCCTGGCCGGACGACGAACCGGGGCAGGTGCCGGCGGGCGCGGCCACCTTGCTGCGCGGCCTGATCGGCATCGACCCGGGTGCGCAGGGGGTGGCGTTGGCCGCGGAACTGCAACCCGGCATGCGCTTGCGCTTCTGCCGGCGCGAGACGGCGGTGTTCATGCGCGACCTGCTGCGCCTGTGCACCGAGGTGCGCGACGAACTCGAACAGCGCCGGGAGGCTCGCCAGGCCGCGGGGCATTCCTCGCCTGGCGATGCCGGGCCGCCGGTTCGCGGCGCGGTGTTCGCCACTTGCGCGGCCCGCCGGGGCACGGTGTTGCGCGCGCAATGGCAGCTCTTGCGCAGCCAGCTGGGCGATGTGCCGCTGATCGGCTTCGAGGCGGCCGGAGAGTTCTCGGAGGCCAGCCTCCAGGCCTACAGCTCGGTGCTTCGGGTGTTCGCCCAGGACGTCCCGGTGTGAGTGCTTACTGCGCCGCCGGATCCCGGTGGCGCTCGACTGGTGCAGCGCTTCAGGCCTGCTTGCGCAGGTGGTCGATGAGGCCGTTGAGTTCTTCCAGGGAGTGAAATCCCAGGGTGATCTCGCCGCGCATGCTGCTGCCGCTGCCCTTGGCCCGGATATGCACCGGGGCGGCCAGCACCTCGCCAAGCTCGTGCTCCAGGCGGTCGAGTTCACGGCGCTGCGCCTGTTGCGCCGGCGGGCGCGGCGCAGGCGCGGGGGCCTGGGCGCGCGCGCACAGGCGCTCGGTTTCCCGCACGGACAAGCGGCCGGCCTGCACCTGGTTGGCGGCCTGGATCTGCGCCGCGCCGTCCAGTGCCAGCAGGGCACGTGCATGGCCCATGTCCAGGTCGCCGGCGAGCAGCATGTCCTGCACCGGGCGGGCCAGGTTGAGCAGGCGCAGCAGGTTGCTGACCGCGGCCCGCGAGCGACCGACGGCCTGCGCCGCCTGTTCGTGGGTGAAGGCGAACTCCTCGATCAGGCGCCGGATGCCCTGGGCCTCTTCCAGGGGGTTGAGGTCCTCGCGCTGGATGTTCTCGATCAGCGCCATGGCCAGGGCCGCCTGGTCGGGCACTTCGCGCACCAGCACCGGCACCTGATCGAGCCCGGCCAGGCGGGCGGCGCGGCTGCGGCGCTCGCCGGCGATGATCTCGTACTTGCCGGATCCGAGCGGGCGCACCAGGATGGGCTGCATCACCCCCTGGGCCTTGATGCTCTCGGCGAGTTCGAACAGCGCGCCCTCGTCCATGCGGGTGCGGGGCTGGTACTGGCCGGGCACCAGCGCGTCCAGGGGCAGCGCGGTCGGAGCGGTCGGCGCGGAGGTGATCTCCGCTCCCTGCGCGCCGAGCAGGGCCTCGAGCCCCAGGCCCAGGCCCTTGCGTCTTTTCGGGGCCGGGGAGGCGGCGGTGGGATTCTTCGAGCTGCTGTTCATGCTGCGTGGGTGGTGGGGCTGCGGGCGGAGGCGGCGGTGCCGCGGACGCGGCGCACCATTTCCTCGGCGAATTCGATGTAGGCCTGGGCACCGCGGCTGGCGCGGTCGAACACCACGCCCGGCAGGCCGTAGCTGGGGGCTTCGGCCAGGCGCACGTTGCGGGGAATCACCGCATCGAAGACCTTTTCGCCGAAGTGAGTCTTGAGCTGGTCGCTGACCTGCTGCTGCAGGGTGATGCGCGGATCGAACATGACCCGCAGCAAGCCGATGAGCACCAGCTCGGGGTTGAGCTTGGCGTGCACCTGGCGCACGGTGTTGACCAGGTCGGTGAGGCCTTCCAGCGCGAAATACTCGCACTGCATGGGCACGATCACGCCCTGCGCCGCGCAGAGCGCGTTCAGGGTGAGCAGGCCCAGCGCGGGCGGGGTGTCGATGAGCACGAAATCGTAGTCCCCGGCGACCGCGGCCAGCAGCTCCTTGAGCCGGTGTTCGCGGCGCTCCTCGTCGACCAGCTCCAGTTCGGCGCCGGCCAGCTCGCGGTTGGCACCCAGCACGTCGTAGCCGCCCTGGGGGCTGGTGCGGCGGGCTTCGTGCAGGGGCGCGATGCCCAGCAGGGCCTGGTACACGCTGGGCTTGAGCTGGCGCTTGTCCACCCCCGAGCCCATGGTGGCATTGCCCTGCGGGTCGAGGTCTACCAGCAGCACGCGTTGCCCGACGCGCGCCAGACCGGCGGCGAGGTTGACGCTGGTGGTGGTCTTGCCGACCCCACCTTTCTGGTTGGCGATACAGAAAACCGATGCCATCGCAAGAGTCCTAGGAATCGCCGGGCCGGGCCTGGGCCGGCGCCTGGGCGCGGTGCATCCACACCACGCAGCGTCGGGCCTGCAGCCCGGGTACGTCGAGGAATTCGATGTCGTGCACGATACCCGCGGGCAGGGCCTGGAGCTCGGCCTCGGGCACGCTGCCCTTCATGGCCGCCCAGGAGCCGCCGGCGAGCAGCACATGCTCGCTGATACGCACGAGTTCGGCAAGCTCGCCCACCGCCCGGCTGGTGATGCAGTCGAAGCCGGGCAGGCGCATCTGCTCGACGCGGCCGTGGACGACCTCCACGTTGCGCAACTGCAGCGTGGCCGCCACCTGCCGCAGGAAGGCGCAGTTCTTTTGCACGGCATCGACCAGCACGAGCTGCCACCGCGGGCGCATGATGGCCAGCACCATGCCCGGCAGGCCGCCGCCCGAGCCCACGTCGAGCACGCGCCGAGGCTCGCGCCGGTCCAGCGGCGGAAGCAGGGAAAGGCTGTCGGCCAGGTGCAGGGTGAGCATGTGCGCGGGCTCGCGCACCGCGGTGAGGTTGTAGACCGCGTTCCAGCGCTGCAGCAGTTCCAGGTAGCGCAGCAACTGTTCGATCTGCGCGGCTTGCGCCTGCAGGTGCAGGGCCGCCAGGACGCCGGCGAGGTCTTCGCGCGCCGAGCTCATCCGGCGGCCCGGTCGAGGGCGACAGGCGAGCGCAGGCGCCGCTTGCGCAGATGGACCAGGAGCAGGGAGATGGCGGCGGGGGTGACCCCGGATACGCGTGAAGCCTGCCCAAGGGTGAGCGGGCGGGCGCGGCCGAGCTTCTGGCGCACCTCGATCGACAGGCCCTGCACGGCGGCGTAATCCAGGTCCTCGGGCAGGGGCAGCTGTTCGTATTCGGCGGCGCGTTGCACGTCGACCTGCTGGCGTTCGATGTAGCCGGAGTATTTCACTCCGATCTGCACCTGCTCGGCCTCGTCGGGGCGCAGCGCCCGCGCGGGCGCATAGCGTGCGTCGAGGGCGCCGACCAGGCGTGCGTAGTCGACATCGGGGCGGCGCAGCAGGTCTTCCAGGCGGTACTCCCGCTCGATGGGCTGGCCGATGAGCTGCAGGGCATCGGCGGGCGGCAGGGTGTGGGGCTGCACCCAGGTGTCGCGAAGGCGTTGGCGCTCGGCGTCGATGGCGTCGCGCTTGCGGCAAAAGGCGTCCCAGCGGGCGTCGTCGACCAGGCCGAGCCGGCGCCCGTGCTCGGTGAGGCGCAGATCCGCGTTGTCCTCGCGCAGGCTCAGCCGGTACTCGGCTCGGCTGGTGAACATGCGGTAGGGTTCGCTGACCCCCTTGGTGATCAGGTCGTCCACCAGCACGCCCAGGTAGGCCTGTTCGCGCCCCGGGCACCAGGGTTCCCGGCCGCGCACCAGCAGGGCGGCGTTGGCGCCGGCCAGCAGGCCCTGGGCGGCAGCTTCCTCGTAGCCGGTGGTGCCGTTGATCTGGCCGGCGAAGAACAGGCCCGCGATCGCGCGGGTTTCCAGCGAGGACTTGAGGGCCCGGGGGTCGTAGTAGTCGTACTCGATGGCGTAGCCGGGGCGCAGCAGGTGCGCCTGCTCCAGGCCCTCGATGCTGTGCACGAGTTCGAGTTGCACGTCGAAGGGCAGGCTGGTCGAGATGCCGTTGGGGTAGTACTCGTGGGTGGCCAGGCCCTCGGGTTCCAGAAAGATCTGGTGCGCGTCCTTGCCGGCGAAGCGGTGGATCTTGTCCTCGATGCTCGGGCAGTAGCGCGGCCCCACGCCTTCGATCACCCCGGTGTACATGGGGCTGCGGTCCAGCCCGGCGCGGATGATGTCGTGGGTGCGGGCGTTGGTGTGGGTGACCCAGCAGGGCAGCTGGCGGGGGTGTTGCGAGGCCTGGCCGAGGAAGCTGAACACCGGCACGGGATCGAGGTCGCCGGGCTGCTCCAGCATGCGGGAGAAATCGATGCTGCGGCCGTCGATTCGCGGGGGCGTACCGGTCTTGAGCCGCCCCTGGGGCAGCCCGATTTCGCGCAATCGGCGCGCAAGCGACACCGCGGGCGGATCGCCCGCGCGCCCGCCCGAGTAATTCTGCAGCCCGATGTGGATCTTGCCGTCCAGGAAGGTGCCGGCGGTCAGCACCACGCTGCGGGCGCGAAAGCGTATGCCGCTCTGGGTGACGGCGCCGCACACACGATCTCCACGCCCGTCGGACTCGAGCAGCAGGTCGTCCACGGCCTGCTGGAACAGCCACAGGCCCGGCTGGTTTTCCAGGCGGGAACGGATCGCGGCCTTGTACAGCACCCTGTCGGCCTGCGCGCGGGTGGCACGCACCGCGGGGCCCTTGCTGCCGTTGAGAATGCGGAACTGGATCCCGGCCTCGTCGGTGGCCGCCGCCATGGCCCCGCCGAGGGCATCGATTTCCTTGACCAGGTGGCCCTTGCCGATGCCGCCGATGGAGGGGTTGCAGGACATCTGCCCCAGGGTCTCGATATTGTGGCTGAGCAGGAGCGTGACCGCGCCCATGCGGGCGGCGGCCAGCGCGGCTTCGGTGCCGGCATGTCCTCCACCGACCACGATGACGTCAAAGACCTTGGGATATTCCATGGGGTTCACCTGCTTCGAGGCCCACATTGTAGGCGTGGCGTGGTCCGGGGCCCGGGCAGGGGCGATGTTCCACGTGGAACATGGGCCGACATTCGCGGGCATCGACACGATCCATGACAAGAATCATTCCTGCCGCGCCCAAGGCCCGGTACATTGGGGCCCGGAGTTTCCCTCAAGGAGCGTAGCCATGAAGATCAACGAAGGCGGGCTGGATCGCGTTGTGCGCGTGGTGGTCGGGTTGGCGCTGATCGCGCTGGCCGCGACGGGCACGGTGGGGTGGTGGGGTTACATCGGCATCGTG
>DAIDHU010000454.1 GCA_027451915.1 Thiomonas sp.
CACACGCACCGCTGGCAGGTCGGGTACCCCCAAGCGCTCCAGATCGACCAGCAGCGCCTGCGGACGGTCGCGGTTCATCACCACCACCATGTCATCCTCGCGCGCCGCGGCCAGGGCAGTGCTGGGGTTGGTCTTGAGTTGACGAATATTGACGGCCTGCATGGCGGCTCCTGCAATGTTCCTACATAATGTAGGAACATTGCCAGTTTAGCAGGGTATGCTGTATCCGTTATCGAACCATCTGGGGCGGAGGGCCTTGCGATCGATTCGACGCCGCGCAGATCCCGCGCCAGAGCGGGATCGCGCATGCTGCGGGGCCCGGGGCCTTCCTTCAGGCCAGCCCCAGATACCGCTCGATCTGCTCGCACAGGAAATGCCCGAAGAAGATATGGGCTTCCTGGATGCGGGCCGTGGTCTGGCTGGGCACGATGAAGGCCTCGTCGACGCGGGCTGCGAGTTCGCCCCCGCCCTTGCCCAGCAGCCCCACGCTGTGGATTCCCTGGCGACGCGCGGTGTCGGCGGCGATGAGCAGGTTGGCGGAGTTTCCCGAGGTGGAGATCAGGAACACCATGTCGCCGCGGCGCCCCAGGCCCTCGAGCTGGCGGGCGACCACCTGCTCGTAGCCGAAGTCGTTGGAAATGCAGGTGGTGGCGGCGGAGTCGGCGCCGAGTGCCATGGCGCGCAGGGGGCGGCGGGTGGAGACGTAGCGCCCCACGAGTTCGGCGGCCAGGTGCTGGGCGTCGCAGGCCGAGCCGCCATTGCCCGCGAAATACAGCGTGCCTCCCTGTTCGAGGGTTTGCGCGGCGCGGCGGGCCAGCGCGTCCAGGCGCGGCCCGGCTTGCTCAAGCATGGAAAACACCGCGACATGCTCGCGCAAGACGGCGTCGAAGCGATCGGACATGGTGGAACTCTCCGGCTAGGCCCTGGATGCGCCATCGCCATGCGAGCCCGACTCCGCCAGCAGCAGCTCGCGGGCGGCGTCCTCGTCGGTGATCAGCACCGTGGGGCGCAGGAGCTTGATGGCGCCGCGCAGGGCGGCGGCCTTGTGGATGCCGCCGGAGGCGATGATGCGCTGGGGGACTGAGCGCAGGATGTCGAGGTCGGGGTTCATCACGCAGTCGCGCAACGGGTGCTCGACCAGCTTGCCGTTGGCGCGGTAGTAGTGGAACAGCACTTCGCCCACGGCGCCGGCGTCGATCATCTCGCGGCGCAGCTGGTCGGGCACGAAGCCGTCGCGGTAGGCGGTGGCGTCGGGGCGCAGCTCGCCCACGCTGACCAGAATGGCGTCCAGGGTCTTGGTGCGCTCGAACACCTCGCGCAGGCCGCATTTCTCGATCAGGGTCTGCTTGGTCTTGGCGGAATCCAGGATGGCCGGGGCGGTCATCAGGTAGCGCTCGGCCTGCAGCAGATCCGAGAATCGCCAGGCGAATTCCGAGGGGTTGAAACGCTTGACCTTGGTGATCCCGCCGAGCAGGGAGACGATGGACAGGTTGGACACCGAGAGCTCGGGGATGTACTGCAGGGATTCGAGCAGGGTGCGGCCCCAGCCCACGCCCAGGCGCATGCTGGGCTTGAGGAACTCGGCCATGAACTGCCCGGTGGCCGCGCTGACCACCAGGGTGGCGTCGGCGCGGGCATCGGACATGGGTGCCACCACGGCCTCGCGCAGGCCGAAGGCGACTTCGAGCTCGCGCTCCAGGGCGATGCATTCGGGCACTCCGCCGCCGACCTGGAAGCGCACCTCGTTGCGCTGGCGGGCGTCTGACAACAGCCGGGTGACGGTGACACGGCCGATGCCCAGGCACTGCGCGATCTCGTTCTGGGTCATCTCCTCGATGTAGTACATCCAGGCCGCGCGCAGGCGCAGCCGGGCCGCGCGGTCGATGGCGGAGAGGGAGCCCTGCTGGAGAGCCTGGCGGCCCGTGGGCGGCTCGCTGGGAGCGGGCTTGGTCATGGTCGGTGGATTGTGCTGGCAGGGTACGACCGGAACGCGGCGCCGAAGCGGAACACCAGCCCGGAACCGTAGCGGCTTGGGTCTAAAATGGTATCGGTACGTTCACTGGGTCTGACTCGCATGCCCTTCCAACACAGTCGACGCAAAGCTATGTTCGGCAGGGCCTCGGAACTGCTGATCAAGGATGGCATCCGGCAGGCCCGCTTCACGGCCCGCAGCGCCGCCCGGCAACTCGGCGAGACGCTGAAGGCGGCCGAGCCCCTGGTGCCCCTGGGCCCCGCCAGCGTGCCGCTGGAACACGCGGCCCGCGCCTTCGCGGGCTTGCTGCGCGTGGTGGACCACGCGGCGGCCGACGTGCTGTTCATCCACGAAGCCCGGCTGCCGCTGCGTTCGTCGGCATCGTACCTGGATGATCCCTCGGAGGGCGCGCCGGGTGGATTCGTGGCGGATCACTACTGGCGCTACAAGGAGTGGCTCAAGGGCCGATCCATGCAAGCCGCCTTTGTCCACGAGCTGCGCCTGGAGCGCGCATGGTCGCGCATCGAGGAAGGCCCCCGCGGCGAGCGCCCGCTGGCGGGCCAGGTGATGATCGCCCAGGCGCTGGCGCAGGCGGGGATCATCAGCTGGGACACCCTGCCGCAGCCCCTGGACACCCGGCGCATGAACCAGGCATCGGCCCTCGCCGTGGTGCTGGCTGGCGAGATCGTCGCCAGGCAGCCGGCGGGCGATGCCAAGGCCATGGCGCTGGCCGCGCTGCAGGCCGCCGATGAAATCGTCGAGTCCACGCAAGCGATGTGGAACGCCGCCTGGGGCCGCGACGCCGCGCTGCATGACTGGATGGAACTGGCCTGCCGCTACGCCTGAGGGCCCTTGGCCGGGGGCGCTCCCGTGGCGCCGCGCAGCAGGGCCGGGAGTTCATGCATGTCCTGGATGCAGCCCAGGGCCCCGGCATCGAGCAGGGCCTGCGCATGGCCGGGCTGGATGTGGCTTCCCCCCACGAAACCGATGACCTCGATGCCGGCGGCGCGCGCGGCGCGCACCCCGGTGAGGCTGTCCTCGATCACCAGGCAGGAGCCGGCGGGCACCCGCAGGCGCGCGGCGGCGTGCAGGTAGGCGTCGGGCGCGGGCTTGGGCGCGCCGACATGCGGGGCGCTGTACACATGCTCGCCCACCAGGGGCCCCAGGCCGCTGCGCTCCACGCAACGCCGCAGCCTGGGCGGCTCGCTGTTGGACACCACGGCCAGGGGCAGCCCGAGCTGGCGGTAGACCTCGGTGGTGCCGGGCATGACGGGCGCGCTCTCGGCCACCTCGGCGTCGATCGCCACATGCAGTTGCCGGCATCGCAGCTCGCTCAGCGGCAGCTCGAGGCGCTCGGCCACGCGCCGGATGATGTCGGACACGTTGAGCCCGAACAGGCCCTCCAGGTGGTCGGCGACGGCCTGGGTGCCGAAGGCCCGCGCCAGGGTGCGCACCATGATCTGGTCGGCGATGTGCTCGCTGTCGACAATGACTCCGTCGCAGTCGCTGAGCAGGGCGCGCACCCGCAGCGCCGCGAAATCGTGCGCGGGCATCACAGGCTGTGGATGCGTTGCTTGGCGGCGAGAATCGAGGCCGGGCTCATGCTCAGCTCGGTCACCCCCATCTGGATGAACTTGGGGATCAGATCGGGGTTGGCCGCAGCCTCGCCGCAGATGCCCACGGGGATGCCGGCGGCGCGCGCCGAACGGCAGGTGAGGTCCACGGCCTTCATCACCGCCGGATGCTCGATGCGGTAGAGCCTGGCCACCTGGGCGTTGGTGCGGTCGGTGGCCATCACGTACTGGGTCAGGTCGTTGGTGCCGATGGAAAAAAAGGCCACCTCGGCGGCCAGGGCGTCGGCCTGGAGCACGGCGGCCGGGGTCTCGACCATGATGCCGAGCTCGAACTCGCCATGCTCGATGCCCTGCTCCACGAGTTCCTGGCGGCACTGGGCGATCAGCGCCTTGACGCTGCGCACTTCCTCGATGTCGCTGATCATGGGGATCATGACCCGCAGGTTGCCCACGCTGGCCGCCCGCAGCAGGGCGCGCAGCTGGGGCTTGAACACCTCGGGGCGGTCCAGGCACATGCGCACGCCGCGCCAGCCGAGGAAGGGGTTCTCCTCGACCGGAAAGGACAGCCCGGCGATGGGCTTGTCTCCGCCCACGTCGAGGGTGCGCACGATCACCTGCCGGGGAAAGAAGGCCTGGGCCAGCTGGGTGTAGGCATGGGCCTGCATGTCCTCGCTGGGAAGCTCGCGGTGTTGCATGAACAGCAGCTCGGTGCGGAACAGACCCACCCCCATGGCGCCGGCGCGCAGGGCCAGCGGGATCTCGGACAGGGCCCCGAGGTTGGCGCAGACGTGGATCTCGCGGCCGTCGGAGGTCAGGGGCACGATGTCCCGGTAGCGCTGCAGGGCCTGGGCGGTCTGGCGCGCGGCGGCGATGGCCGCCTCGGCGGCGGCCTGCTGCGCGGGGTCGGGGTTGACGATGGCGAGGCCCTGGTCGCCGTCGACCACGATGCGCGAGGCCTGGGCCAGCAGGGCCTGGCGCTGGCCTACGCCGAGCACCGCCGGGATGCCGTAGGTGCGGGCCATGATGGCCACGTGGGAGGTGGCCGAGCCGGCGGTGCACACGAGGCCCTGCACATGCTCCAGCGCCAGGGAGGAGAAGTCCCAGGCGCTGAGATCGGCGGCGACGATGACACAGGGGCTGCGGATGGAGCCCAGGTCCGGCAGGGGCACGCCGAGCAGCTGGGCGGCGAGCTTGCGCGCGACGCCGCGGATGTCCTCGGAGCGGGCGCGCATGTAGGCGTCGTCCATGGACTCGAAGGCTTCCGACAGGGCCTGGCCCACGCGCAGCACCACG
>DAIDHU010000455.1 GCA_027451915.1 Thiomonas sp.
TAGCCGGAATTCCGGCAGTTGCCCCCGTCCAGGTCGTGCGCGGCATGGGTGAGATTTGAAATCCACCCCTTCCAGCGCAAGGCGCCATCCGGCATCGCCGCGAGTCGCTGGTAGCGGCTGGACTCGTCGCGGGTGAGGCCCATGTCGGAGAGGGTCGGAACTTCGCGAAAACCTGTCGCATCGTTCGACGGGTTTTCTGCCGGCCGCCCTCCGTGGTGTTTCTCCGATGCGGCCAGCATCTCGCCGGCCTTGCGCTCCGCGCGCACCTTGATCTCGGTGGCGTACTGGATCAGCTCGGTGTCCTTGGCCTGGCGGGCGCTGGTGGCAGAGCTAAAGCCAGAAATGGCTTTTGCTCCTTCGCAGCCCCAGGTCGTGCGCGGCAAGTTGGAAAAAGGTGCACCGGGTGCACCTTTTCAGCCAGCTACCCGCGCAGCTTCTTCAGCGCCTGCCGATGGTCGCGCAGCATCTCGGCGAAGCGCCGCATCGTGGCGCGCTGCTCGGCGGTGTCCAGGCCATGCACTAGGGCATTCTGCGACGACGCGGCCTTGCCCTCAGGCGTCCTCGGGCCGGTGGACCTCTCCCAGGGCTTCCATCGCTGGATTGCCTCTCGCTGGCGCTGCTTGTGTTCCGGCTTCCAGTGCGCTCCACTCATTCGGGGCCTCCAGGCGTGATAGTTCGTTCGCGGGAATCGCGGATTCCCTCGCGTGCGCGTGCGAGGCCGGGGCGCCGTTGTTCACCTGCTGCTGCTGGGCGATGTTGGCCTGCTTCACGAATGCCACGGCGCGCGGCTGCTTGGCCTCGACCAGCGTTTGCACCGTCGCCCGGCTCTGGCTCTGCGCCTTGAGCGCCAGTCTCAGGTAAGTCTCGGTCGCCTCCAGGTGCGTTCCCATGTTCATCGCGGCGCGGCGGGCCAGCTCGCAAAACATGGTGTTCAGCACCTGCGCCTGGCCGGACAGCATGCGCTCCAGCCCCGCCAGGTCGCCGGCTGCTGCGGCATGCGAAGCCTCTGCCATGCGTGCATGCAGCCCCGTCAGACTCACATCCTCGCCGGCAATGCCGCGTGCGAAAGCGCTGCCGACAAGGGTCAGCGGCAACGTCCCGTCAACAGTTGCCCTCGCCAGGCTCTCGGCACGGGATTCCCCCGGTGTAGCTGCCTTGATGCGCAGCACGCGGGCCGGCGTCGGCTCCGCGTTGGGTGCAGGCTCGGCCTTCCCGCTGGGCTTCGGGGCTGGTTCCTTGCGTTTGGCGGTCATGCACGCCCCCTCGGGAAATCGACCACGGCCCCGCCGATGACGACATGGCGCTTTCCGGGGGCCGGCAGGTCGGGGGAGCTGTGATTGCTGAGCATTACCCCCGCAGGGCCGGCAGCGGCCCGCACGCGGTCGGCCAGGGGCAGCAGTTGCGCGTAGGCGCTGGCGAATGCCTGCACGGCGGCGCTATAGGCCTCGCCAGCCTGCGCGCGTGCCTGCGCCAGGGCCAGGGCCTGGATGCGCTCGCGCTGGACCTCCAGGGCCGGGATTTGCGCCAGCGGGTCCGGTGCGGTTTCCAGGTAGCGGGCATGCCTCAAGGCGTCGGCCAGCCGGCCAGGCTCGGCCAGCGTTCCGGCTGCGGCCTGCTCGGTCAGTCGGCGCACGTCCTCGGTAGCGGCGCGGCGGCGCGCCTCCAGGGACTCGGCCTCGACGCGCAGGCGCTCGATGGCGTCGGCCAGTTGCTCGGGGGTCGGGGCCGGCGCGGTGGATGGCTTGCGGATATGGAACATGGGGCGTCCTTTCAGGTGGTTGCCGGACTGAGGTGGAACAGGTGGTCATGCATCGGGGGTGCCCGCGCGGTCGTCGCAGTCGCGCGCATCCAGCCGGCCCGGCCAGGTGCGGGTCGCGGTGGCGCGGTAGACCAGCGGATGCCGGGCTCCGCAGCGGGGTCGCTTGTCCGTGGCGCTGGTGGTGGTGCGCAGGTGGCGGCAGCTCCAGCAGGCCCGTGCGCGCTGGATCACCTCGACGGCCTCGCGCTCGGCCTCGGCGCGGCTCAGGCCGGGGTCGTACTCCAGGATTGCGGCTCGCTCTTGGAACAGCTCGTCCAGGTCGTCGTCGATGTCCGGCCACGGCGCAATGCGCTCGACCGGCCAGGCCTCCGGGTAGCTGCGGGGCTTCGGGATCGGCTCGACCGTACACAGCAGGGTCAAGCCTCGCGCGGTGGCGACGGCCCAGGTCGGCGAGCTGGTGGTGGTGGTCAGGCGCCACGCGGACCAGTCCACCCCCTGCGCGGACCCGTCGCCGTGCGCGGCCAGCAGGCCAGCCAGGTCGGTGTCGTTCGCGGCGGACAGCACAGCCAGCACCTCGGGTTTGTGCTGGGCGATGATCGGCTTCCACCGCGCCACGGCGTCGGCAGTGCCGCGCAGCTTGAGCTTGTCCGGGGTGTCGCCCTTGCGAATCACCAGCCCGTCGCGGGCGGCCTGCGCGATGATGTCTCGGGCTTCGGTGGCGGTGTTCACAGGTCAACCTCCGTGTCGGCGGGGGAAAACTCCCGTTGCGATGTCCTGAATGTCCTGATGTCCTGCTCCGGCTGGGACTTCGGACTTGCAGCAGGACATGCAGGACTTTCAGGACATGCCGCAGAAGTTTTTCTCTGCGCGATGGCCCAGCGCACGGTGCCCCCTACCTTGCCCAGGCTGCGACACTCGATGCCGAGCTGCCGCAAAGCTGGTGCCGCGCGTCGCATCGCATCGGCGAACCCCTTTGCTGATCTGGGCCATGCGTCAGTCTGTGCAGGCTTGAAGCGGTCCAGCTCGTGGAAAAGAGCCTTCACAGGCATCTCGGCTGCTTGCTCACCGCGATCCGCAAACCAGTCGATTAGGGCTGTCGCCACGGGCGAGGCGTCGATGGTGCGAGCGATGGATTCCTGGCGGCTGCGGTTGAACTCACGCATGAAGTCGTCTCCCGTCCTCCCGGTGGCCTGCGCAATGGCGATGCCCAGGTGCGCGAACTCAATCAGGCGCGGGCGGTCGGCGCTCGGCAGGCTCACTGTCGGTAGGCGTCTCAGCGCTTCGGCGAAGGTGTCCAGCAGCGCCCCCAGCAGGCGCGGGTGCATCTGGTCGAACTCGCGCCACATGCCGGTCGTCTCCCGGCGCTCGGAGATGATCGGGGTCTCCACGCTGATGCTGCGGTCGATCAGGTCTTGCGCCGTGATGGCTGCCGAGATTCCATTC
>DAIDHU010000456.1 GCA_027451915.1 Thiomonas sp.
TTGGATTCGATGATCTGGTTGGCTCTTGGGCCGGCATGTTCGCGATGATCCATGCCGGCCTTTTTTCCTTTCGCGTTTCGGGCCTTCCAAGGCGCGTCGCCAGGTCTCCAGGACGGCTCGCGGCCTGCTAGCATCGAATGCGTGGCGCCATGTCGTCGGGCGCGCATCGAATTCCTCCAGGAGACACTCACCATGACGTTCCAAGCGCGCGCCCATCACCTCGTGGCGCTGGCCACCCTGGGCGCGGCAGCCGTGCTCGCGCAACAGCCGGCGCAGGCCGGGATCTTCGACGGGCTGCTGGGCAGCGCGCACGCCAGCGAAGGTGCCCCCAGCGGGCAGACCACGTGGCAGATCAGCCACTTCTCCTTCGTGCGCATCGTGCCCGAGGAGGCCGGCGCGAAGCCGAATTCGCAGCCCCTCAAGCTCGACCGCGATGCGCTCGCCAAATGGCTGGAGCAGATCCATTTCACGACCCCGCAAGGCCAGGAGCACCTGTTCGCGCGCGACGAGGCGCGCAACCTCGCGCCCGCGCTGGTCGAGGCTTTCGCGAACGCCCGGCCCGACCAGGACATCGTGTTCTCCAGCGCCTCGCGCCGCGGGCGCGGTTTCCTGATCGGCCCGACCGCGGTGACCGCCCGGGTGTTCGTGCGCGACGGTTTTTTCAACCTGATCGTGCGTGACGCGCGTGACGATTTCTACGACCAGTACCGCGGCACCCTGCAGATGCCCACCTTCACCTACGGCTCGCGCACCCAGGCCGGCAAGGTGCAGCTGTCCTGCCCCGACGCCGTCAACGTGCAGGCCGACTGGATCCGCCTGCCCTTGAATCCGGGCGCGGTGCCCCAGCCCACGGCGCCCAGCTCGCTGCTGCAGCAGCCGGCCGCGGCCCCCGGCGCGCTGGTGCCGATGCCGGCCGGCCAGGCGCCCATGCAGCAGCCCATGCAGCAGCCGATGCCGCAGGCCGCCCAGCCGGCGCCCAACAGCCCCGAGGGCATCGAGAACCGCCTGGCCGTGCTGAAGGACGCCTACACCCGCGGCCTGATCACCAAGCAGGAATACGAGGCCAAGCGCGAGGAACTGGTCAAGCAGTTCTGATTGCCGGCGCGGGCTCAGCGGCAGGCGGCGTAGAGCGCGCGAAAGCGCGCGTGGCGTTCGCGCAGCAGCTCGCGCCTGGCGGGGTCGGGCTCGAACATGCGCTCGGCGCCGCCCGGCGCGCGCAGCACCTGATCCCGCGGCAGTCCCGCCGCCAGGGCGCCCAGGCGCGCCGCCCCCACGGCGGCGCCGCCCGCGGCGTCGGCACGCACGCGCAGGGGAGTCTCCAGCACGTCCGCCAGCAATTGGGCCCACAGCTCGCTGCGGGCGCCGCCGCCCACCAGGTCCAGCACGCCCACGCGTTCGCGCAGGGTCGCGGGCATGCACGACAGACCGTCGCGCAGCCCGAAGCTCACGCCCTCGATCACCGACCAGGCCAGCGCCGCGGCGTCGTGCTCATGGCCCAGACCGTGGAACAGGGCCCTCGCGCGGGCGTCGTTGTGCGGAGTGCGCTCTCCCCCCAGGTAGGGCAGGAACAGCGGCGCACCCGCGCGCTGAGTTTCGTCCAGACGCGCCGCGCCCGCGAGCGCATGCGCCTCGTCGGGCTGGCCGCTCAGGCGCGTCACCCAGCGCAGGCATTCGGCGGCGGACAGCATCACCGACATCTGGTGCCAGGTCCGGGGCAGTGCGTGGCAAAAGCTGTGCAGTGCGCTTGACGGGTCGGGTTCGTAGCGATCGGTGGCCACGAACACCACGCCGGAGGTGCCCAGGGACACGAAGCCCTGCCCGGGGGCCGTGGCGCCGGTGCCGACAGCCGCCGCGGCGTTGTCGCCGGCCCCGGCCGCGATCACGACCCCCGCGGGCATGGACCAGCGTCGCGCCAGTTCGCGGCGCAGGGTGCCGGCGGGCGCGCTGGCCTCCAGCACCGCGGGCAGCTGCTCCCTGCGCATGCCCCCGGCTTGCACCAGGGCTGGCGACCAGTCGCGCCGCCCGATGTCCAGCCACAGCGTGCCCGAGGCGTCGCTGGCGTCGGTGGCGGCCTCGCCGCTCAGCATCAGGCGCAGGTAGTCCTTGGGCAGCAGCACCAGGTCCACGCGCTCGAAGTCGCGCGCGGCGTGCTGGCGCAGCCACAGCAGCTTGGGGGCCGTGAACCCGGGCATGGCCAGGTTGCCCGCCAGGCCTTCGAATCCGTCCAGTCCCTGGCGCAGCTGTTCGCACTGCGGCTCGCTGCGGGTGTCGTTCCACAGCATGGCCGGACGGATCAGCTCGCGCGCGGAATCGAGCAGCACGGCGCCATGCATCTGCCCCGACAAGCCGATGGACCGCACGCGGGCCCCGAAGCCATCCGCGCACAGGCGGTCCAGGCAGTCCACGCAGGCCTGCCACCAGGCGCGCGGATCCTGCTCCGACCAGCCCGGCCGGGCTTGCTGCAGGCTCAGCGGCGCCGATGCGCCGCGCAGCACGCGGCCCTGCTCGTCGAGCAGCAGGGTCTTGAGTTCGGAGGTGCCCAGGTCGATGCCCAGGAACAGGTCGGAGCCGGGGCCGGATGGGTGGGGACTGGGCATGGAACAGGGCAGGGCGAGATGCGCGGATACGCGGATTCGGGGATTCGCGGGGGACGGCGGCCGCGGCACGGGCGGGCACGCCCGTGCCGACGCCTCAGCGGCGCGCGAAGCAGGCGGCGGCCTGCTGGCGGAACTGACTGGGCGTGACGCCCTTGATGCGCAGGAACTGGCGGTTGAAATGCGCGACGTTGTTGAAGCCCACGTCGAAACACACGTTGGCGACGTAGGCGTCGGTCTCCATCAGGAGCTGGCAGGCCTTGTGCACGCGCAGCCGGTTGACGAAGTCGGTGAAGGTATTGCCGGTGGCGCGCTGGAAAAAGCGCGAGAAGGCGCTCTCCGACATGCCCTCCAGGCGGGCGATTCGCGCCATGGACAGGTTGGCCGCGCTGTGCTCGGTCAGGTAGTCGATGATGCGGGCGATCCGAGCCTGCGCCTTGGCGTCGTCCAGGCTTTGCAATTGCACCGACGACAGCAGCCGGTAATCGGTGCACTGGGTCAGCAAGCGCAGGAGTTCGACGAACACGGCGAATCGCTCGATGCCGCGCGTGGCATGCACCTTGCGAATGGCCTGTTCGGCCTGCTCGCTGATGCCGAAGAACTCGATGCCGTGGCGCGCGCGCTCGAGCAGGTGCAGCACCTCGGCGAACTCGGGCAGGGCCTCGGCGGCCTGGCGCATCGGGGCGTCGGGGAACTGCAGCAGGATGTCGCGCTCGGGCAGGCCGCCCGGCGGGGTGTCGAGGGAGATCCAGTTGTGGGGAAGGCGCGGGCCGGTGAGCACGAGGTGGCCCGGCTCGAACTGACCGATGTAGTCGCCCACGAACACCCGCCCGCTGCTTCCCAGAATCAGGTGCAGCTCGTATTCCTCGTGGTAATGCCAGCGCACCAGCGGGTTGGGGTAGCCGTGCTCCAGATAGCGCACGCAGCCGTAGGAGCCGGGCTCCTCGTAGCCCAGGCTGGCGCTGCGCGCGCCGTCATGCTCGAGTTCGGGTTTGTGCCGGAAGGCATCCATCGCGGATCTCGCGGATCGTCTCTCGCCCCTGAGGGCCTTCAGCTCATCACGTTGCCACCGTCCACGTTCAGGGTCTGCGCGGTGACGTAGCGGGATTCGTCGCTGGCCAGGAACACGGCGGCCCCGCACAGGTCGTCGGGGCGGCCCATGCGCCCCAGCGGCACCGCGCGCCCCACGGCGATTTTCTTCTCCCCGGGC
>DAIDHU010000457.1 GCA_027451915.1 Thiomonas sp.
GCCACCTTCCTGGTCACGGGCAATGGCTACGGCGTCACCGGTGCCACCACCCTGGCCACCGCGGCGGCCGCTGGACACCTCGCCTCCGCCACGGTCGCCCCCGGGACCTACCTGCACGGGCTGTTCAACGCCGGGCTGAACCACTGGATCAGCTGGGAGGTGGTCGGCCTGGCCATCGGCGCGCTGGCCGGCAGCCTGCTGGCGGGGCGCTTTCGCTGGCAACTCGACGGGCCGGCGCGCGCGGCGCGCGGACTGCGTCTGGTGCTGGCCCTGGTGGGCGGCGCCGCCTCCGGTTTCGGGGCCCGGCTCGCGCTGGGTTGCACCAGCGGCATGGGCCTGTCGGGAGGCGCCACGCTGGCGGCCGCCGGCTTCCTGTTCCTGATCGGATTCTTCGTCGCCGGCATCGCGTTCGGGCAAATCACCAAGGGGCTGTGGAAATGAGTTTTCCTCTGGGGTATACAGGCCCTCTGTCGGGCATCGTACTGGGCACCGTATTCGGCTACGTATTGGAGAACGCCGGCTTCGGCAGCGGCTGCAAGCTGACCGCGCAACTGCGCTTCCAGGATTGGGCGGTGTTCAAGGTCATGTTCACCGCCATCGTGGTGGCCTCGGGAGGTCTGTACCTGCTCCAGGGCCTGGGGCTGGTGAACGTGAGCAACGATCTGTTCGTGCCCTCGGTGTTCCTGTGGGGAAGTTCCCTGGGCGGCATGCTCATCGGTGCGGGCATGGCCATTGGAGGCTACTGCCCCGGAACCTCGCTGGTGGCCTTTTGCTCGGGGCGCGTGGACGGGCTGGTGTTCCTGCTGGGCATCGTGCTGGGCACGCTGGGATTCAACTCGGGCTTCGATTCCATCAAGACCTGGGCCTGGAAACAGGTGGGGCCCGACTCGCTGACCCTGCCGCAACTGCTGCATCTGCCCGCCTGGGCCGTGTGGGCGCTGTTGCTCGCGGTGCTGCTGGTCGTGGGCTACCTCACGCGCGGCGCAGGCACCCGCCCGAAGGCCGCTTGATCCGGCGCAAAACCCTCGCGCCCCGTCCCTGCACGCGCACACGCCCGGCACTACGATGATCCGCTTTGCGTCGTTCGATGCAGCTGCGCGCGCGGGCTTGCGAATCCCCGCCGCGCGCAGGCCCGGCGCGCCCGGCACGTATTTCATAGCCCCCCCCTGGAAGGAGACCGAACATGACCCCATCGCGCACCAAGTCCCGCATCAAACTGTCCCACGCCCTGCCCGCGCTGGCGCTGGCCACGGCGGCCGTGGCGCCCATGCCCCAGGCCCTGCGCGCCGTGTCGCCGACGGCTGTCGCGCAGGCTTCGGCCAATCCCTGCGCCCCGGGCAACCCCTGCGCGCCGGGCGCGGCCAAGAAGAAGGCCAAGGCCGGCAATCCCTGCGCGCCCGCCGCCGGCAAGTCGGGGAAGAAGTCGTCCAATCCCTGCGCGCCGAACTGATCGCGCCAGCCCTGGGCCGCCGCGCCGTGAGCACCCGGGCAGCAGTTTCGCGCGAGGTCGTGCTCGACGCGCTGCGCCGGGCACCGCGCCGGCCCATGCAGGCGGCCCTCCAGACCACGCTGGGCCATCTGCAGGCCAGCGCGCGCAGCGGCCGCGGCGTACTGGCGGATCTGCTCGGACGGGCCGAGGCCTTCGCCGAGTGGGAGCATTACCCGCCACGCGACGCGCTGGACGCTCGCAGCGGCTACCGTTTCTACTACCACGCCCACGCCGCGCAGCAGCGAGTCCGCGACGAACACGGGCATTTCCACGTCTTCGCGCCGAGCCGCGGCGCCGGAGCGGACTACGCGCACCTTTTCGCCCTTTCGCTCGATGCCAGGGGCATGCCGCTGCGCGTGTTCACCACCAATCGCTGGGTCACCGCCGAGCACTGGCGGGACGCCGCATGGACCCTGCGCGCGCTGCGGCGCCTGGACCTGTCCGGGGCCCGCCCGCGCCGTGTGGCCTCCTGGCTGCAGGGCATGGCCTGCCTGTTCGCGCCGCAGATCCAGGCCGTGGTGCTCGAACGCGACCGCCGCATCGCGGGGCGCGCCGCGCAGCGCCCGCTGGAGCGGGTGCTCGAGGACCGGCGCAGCCATATCGTCAGCCAGTGCGCCGTGGACCTGGCGGAACAGTTCGAATTCCTGCAGGCCGCGGGCATTGCCTGAATGCGCCCCGGCCGGCCACCGATCACGCTTGTTGTACAACCCGGAGGAGAACCATGAAGACTCTGAAGTACCTGCTGGCTGCCGGCCTTGTCGGCGCCTGTGTGCAACTGGCCTCGGCGGCCACGCTGCCCGGTCCGCTGGTCACGCCGCAATGGCTGCACCAGCACCGCTCCGAAGTCACCGTCGTCGACATCCGCGACGACATGGATACCCTGACCCGCGCACCGAAGTTCGAGACGGACAAGAAGACCGGCGCGAAGAAACTGGTGGCCACCGGCGGTCACCTGGAGGGAGCGCTGTCGGTGGACTTCGGCAAGATCCGCCAGAACAAGGAAATCGACGGCAAGAAGATCGTGGCCCAGCTGCCCAGCGCCGAGTACTTCACCAAGGTGATGGACGAGGCCGGGCTGGACAAGGGCAAGCCCATTGTCATCGTCCCCACCGGCGAGACCGTGGACACCATGGACATGGCCACGCGCCTGTACTTCCAGCTGCGCTACTTCGGCGAGCCGGAAGGCCAGGTGGCGATTCTCAACGGGGGTGTCAACGCCTGGCTGCAGGACGGCCTGCCGGTGAGCACCGCCAAGGTCAGCGCGCACAAGGGTGACTGGGCCGCCACCGGCGAGGACAAGGAAATCCTGGCCACGCTGGAGCAGGTCAAGGAAGGCCTTCGCAGCGGCGCCAACCAGTTCGTCGATGCGCGTCCCACGCCGCAGTTCCTGGGCATCGTGGTCAAGCGCCCGGTCGACGCCGCAGGTGGGCACCTGCCCGGCGCGCGCTCCTTCCCCACCGACGCCATCGTCAAGCCGGTGGGTGCCGCGCACGAGTTCATGAGCGCCTCCGACTACCGCAAGATCTACGCCGAGTACGGGATCCAGCCGGGCGCCGCGACCGTGACCTACTGCAACACCGGGCACCTGGCCTCGGGCGCCTGGTTCGTGGATCACGAGATCCTGGGCAACCCCAAGACCCGCCTGTACACCGGTTCCATGACCGAGTGGACCAACCTGGGCAACCCGACGGTGGGCCTGCCGGACTGAAGGCTCGACGCTGGATGATCAAGGGGCGCCGCGGGCGCCCCTTTTCATGCCCGGGAAGCTTGCGCCCGGGCGCGGCTCAGACCACCACCGGCTCGTATTCCAGCTCGATGCCGAAGCGCTCGCGTACCGATTCGCGCACGCTCTCGGCCAGGCGCAGCACCTCGGCGCCGCTGGCCCCTCCCCGGTTCACCAGCACCAGCGCGTGGCGCGCGTCCACCGCGGCGGCGCCGACGCTGCGCCCCTTGCAGCCGCAGGCGTCGATCATCCAGGCAGCGGCGAGCTTGTAAGTGCCGTCGTCCAGGGGATAGCTGACGATTTCCGGAAATTCCTCCAGGATCTCGTTGCGAATGGTGCGGTTGACCACCGGGTTCTTGAAAAAGCTTCCGGCATTGCCCAGGCGCGCGGGGTCCGGCAGCTTGGCGCGCCGGATCGCGCACACGGCGTCGAAGACCTCCCGCGGCGAGGGCTCGGCGATGCCGGCACGCTCCAGGTGGCGTTGCAGCTCCGCGTAGCCCAACTGGGGGCGCCAGGGCTTGGGCAGGCGCAGGCGCACCCGCGTGATCACCGACTTGCCCGCCAGCGCCTGCTTGAACAGGGAGTCGCGATAGCCGAAGCGGCAGGCCGCGCGCTCCAGGGTCACGGCGCGCCCGGTGGTCAGGTCCACCAGGTCCAGGGATTCGAAACGTTCGGCCAGTTCCATGCCGTAGGCGCCGATGTTCTGCACCGGGGCCGCGCCCACCGTGCCCGGAATCAGCGCGAGGTTTTCCAGGCCGGCATGTCCCTGCTCCAGGCTCCATCGCACCAGTTCGTGCCAGCCCACGCCGGCCCCCGCCTCGATCACGGTGGACTCGGCGTCATCGCGCAGCACGCGCATGCCTGCGATTTCCACCTTCAGCACCAGCCCGGGCGGGTCCTGGGTGAGCAGAAGATTGCTGCCGCCTCCCAGCACGAGCTTGGGCAGCCGGCCCAGCTCGGGATGGTCCACCACCATGCGCACCTGCCGCGCGTCGCCGATGCGCACCAGGCGGCGGGCCCGCGCCCCCACCCCGAAGGTGTTCAGCTCGCGCAATTCGACATCGTGTTCGATCGCCAGATCCATACAATTTCCCAGTGCGGCCCTTCGGCCCGCCAAGTTCCATTATTCCCCGTCACCGCGGACGCCCCTGGCTCCGCCAACGCCCATGCCATCCTTCGACGCCGTCCTCGAACCCGACCTGATCGAAATCCGCAACGCCGTGGATCAGACCGCCAAGGAAGTCGCCAACCGCTTCGACTTCAAGGGCAGTTCGGCGAAGATCGAACTCGCCGACAAGACCATCACCGCCTGGGCCGACAGCGAGTTCCAGCTCGGCCAGTTGCGCGACGTGCTGCTGGCCAAGATGGCCAAGCGCAACGTCGACGTGCGCTTTCTCGAGCACGGCAAGCCCCAGCCCGCGGGCGGGGACAAGTTCAAGCAGGTGTTCACCATTCGCTCGGGCATCCCGCAGGACCTGGCCAAGCGCATCACCGGCGCGATCAAGGAATCGCGCATGAAACTGCAGGCCTCCATCCAGGGCGACACGGTACGGGTCACGGGCGGCAAGCGCGACGACCTGCAGGCGGCCATCGCCCTGCTGCGCAAGCAGATCGACGACACGCCGCTGTCCTTCCAGAATTTCCGCGATTGAGTCCCGGGCCGCGGCAGGGGCGCGCCGCCGCGCGGGCCCCTGCGCTTCAGCGCGGGGGCTTGCGCCCAGCGCCCGCGGCCTTCGATCCGATGCGGCTTTCCTCGCCCCGCAGCAGCTTGCGGATATTGAGCTGGTGACGCCAGATCACCAGCAGCGAGATGGCCCCCAGCGCGACCACCAGCGACGGCTGCAGGCTCCAGACCAGATGCTGGCCGAGTAGCGCATAGAAGGGAGCGAACACCGCCGCCGCCAGGGCCGCCAGCGAGGAGTAGCGGAAGAACACGGCCACGATCAACCAGGTGAGCACGCTGGCCAGGCCCAGCCAGGGGTTGGCCGCCAGCAGCACGCCGGCCGCGGTGGCCACGCCCTTGCCGCCACGGAATCCGAGGAACAGCGGCCACATGTGCCCCAGCACCACGGCCAGCGCCACCAGCGGCACCGCCGCGGCCTCCAGCCAGCCGGCCTGCGCCGCGCGCTGCGCCAGCCACACCGCCAGCCAGCCCTTGCCCCCGTCGAGCAGCAGGGTCAGCGCGGCGGCGGGCTTGCTGCCCGAGCGCAGCACATTGGTGGCCCCGGGGTTGCCGGAGCCGTAGCTGCGCGGATCGGCCAGGCCCATGGCCCGGCTGACCAGCACCGCGAATGGCAGGGAGCCGAGCAGGTAGGACAGCGCCGCCGCGAGCAGCGCGAACATCATCGAGACAGGTTCCATCGCCCGGGATTCTAGTGTCGCCTCGCGCGGCTTCCGGCGCCGAAGCCCTAAAATGCGGGAATGTCCGATTCACTCAATGCCGACCTGCACTGCCACTCCCTGGTTTCCGATGGAACCCTGGCCCCGGCCGTGCTGGCGCGGCGCGCGCGCGACAACGGCGTGCGGCTGTGGGCGCTGACCGATCACGACGAGCTCGGCGGGCTCGCGGAGGCCGCGCAGGCCTGCGCGGAAATCGGGCTGGACTTTGTCAACGGCGTGGAAGTCTCGGTGTCCGTGGACGACCAGACGGTGCACGTGGTGGGCCTGGGGGTCGACCCCGCGCACGCGCGGCTGCGCGCCGAGCTTCGCGCCATGTCCGAGGGGCGCGACGCGCGTGCCCACCGCATTGCCGAGGCCCTGCGCGAGCACACGGGAGTCGAGGACGCCTACGCGGGGGCCAGCCGCCTGGCCGGCAACCCCGCGCTGATCTCGCGCACCCACTTCGCCCGCCACCTGGTCGAGCGCGGAGTGTGCTCGAACACCGGCGAGGTGTTCTCGCGTTTCCTCACCCCCGGCAAGCCCGGCTACGTGGAGCATGCCTGGGCCACGCTGGAGCAGG
>DAIDHU010000458.1 GCA_027451915.1 Thiomonas sp.
CGCATCGCCACGTCGATCATCGCGGTCACCGCGAATCGTCCTTTGGTCGTCAGTCTCATGGTGGTCTCCAAGTGTGCGAGCGTATCCGCCCGTTGCGGCCCGGCGATCGTGCCGTCGTGCCTTGCGGCCGGAACCGCCCAATACCTGACGAATTCAGTCGGGATTGTAGAAAACCCTACCGAATTCGTCAACTTCCCGGCGCCTTACGAAGGACCGCAGGTGGATACGCGCCGTCACAAGCGCGCCGAGCTCGAACTCCTAGGAGTCGCGCCATGCCCACAGGTTCCCAGCGGGAATCGAGGACTTTGCAAGCTACTGTGGGAAAAGGGCTTTTTCCCCTGAAACCCTTGGTTCGAATACCCCGGAACGCGAGGCGGAATCGGGCGCGCATGCGGGTGCGCCCCTAGATCGACCACTTGTGCCTGCGCTTAAAATCGGATCAACCAGAAATTTCGATGAGACTCACACTCCGCCAGCTGGATGTCATGGCCTCGATCGCCCGCACCGGGAGCACCACCGAGGCGGGCAGGCAGCTGGCCTTGTCGCAGTCGGCCGTCAGCGCCGCGCTGGCCGAGCTGGAAAGCCAGCTCGGCGCGCGGGTGTTCGACCGCGTGGGCAAGCGGGTGGTGCTCAACGATTGCGGGCGCCTGCTGCTGCCGCGCGCGCTCGCCGTGCTGGACCAGGTGCGCGAGATCGAACACCTGATCGATGACGGCGCGGGAGCCCTTCGCGTTGGGGCCAGCACCACGGTGGGCAACTACATGATCCCTTCGGTGCTGGGGGGTTTCCAGCGCCGCTGGCCCCTGGTGCAGGTGGAACTCGAGGTGGGCAATACGCGCGACGTGGTCGACGCGGTGGCCTCCTACCGCGTCGACATCGGCTTCATCGAGGGGCCCTGCCACCACCCGGAACTGGAAGTCCACCCCTGGCTGGAGGACGAGCTGTGCGTGGTGGCGGCGCCTTCGCATCCCGTGGCGCGCGAGCCCTCGAAGGTGGGCATGCTGGCGGGCGCGCGATGGATCCTGCGCGAGCCCGGCTCGGGCACGCTGGAGGCGGTGGAGTCGCTGCTGCTGCCCCACCTGGGCACCTTCGGCTCGACCATGCACCTGGGCAACTCGGAGGCGATCAAGCGCGCGGTGGCCGAAGGCATGGGGGTGAGCTGCCTGTCCCTGCGCGTGGTGCAGGACTGGCTGGATAATGGAAGGTTGCTGCGGGTGGACTCGGCGCTGCCCAGGCTGCGGCGCATGCTGTTTCGCATCCACCCGCGACGCAAGGTGCTGTCGCAACCCCTGCAGCGCTTTGTCGAGCATTGCCTGGCGTGGCAGTGAGCCTCGCCCCTTCCCCTCCCCCCTTGGTCGTGCCTTCATGTCCGACACGCATGCTCCCGAAGCCGGCGCCGCCCCCGCGGAACCCCGGCTGACCTCGCTTTCCCACGGCGGCGGCTGCGGCTGCAAGATCGCCCCCGGCGTGCTGGGGGACATCCTGCGGCGCCAGGCGCCGTCGATCCTGCCCCCGCAGCTGATGGTGGGCATCGAGACCTCCGACGACGCCGCCGTCTGGCGCCTCAGCGACACCCAGGCGCTGGTGGCCACGACCGACTTTTTCATGCCCATCGTCGACGACCCCGCGGACTTCGGCGCCATCGCGGCGACGAATGCGATTTCCGACGTCTACGCAATGGGCGCCCGCCCCTTGCTGGCGCTGGCCATCGTGGGCATGCCCATCGGCGTGCTGGGGGCCGAGACCATCGCGCGCATCCTGCGCGGGGGCCAGCAAGCCTGCGCGCGCGCCGGCATCCCGGTGGCCGGCGGGCATTCCATCGATTCGGTGGAACCCATCTACGGGCTCGCGGTGATCGGCATCGGCCACCCGGATCGCATCCGGCGCAACCGGGACGCACGCGAGGGCGACCTGCTGGTGCTGGGCAAGGGCCTGGGGGTGGGCATTTATTCCGCGGCCCTGAAAAAGGATCGACTGGACGCCGACGGCTACGCCCACATGCTGCGGGCCACCACCCAGCTGAACACGCCG
>DAIDHU010000459.1 GCA_027451915.1 Thiomonas sp.
CCCCATGTCGAGCTGTTCTTCCAGGACGTGCCGCTGGAGCCGCTGGCCCTGCTGGGCGAGCCGGGGCAGGGCTTCAAGCTGGCGATGAAGGCGCTCAACGTCGTGCGCCTGGCGCAGGTGGGCGCGCGCGCGGTGGGCAAGGCCGCGCATGTGCTGGAGCGGACCCTGGCCTATGCGCAGGAGCGGCGGCAGTTCGGCCAGCCGATTGCCCAGTTCCAGCTGGTGCAGCAGATGCTCGCCGACAGCGCCATCGAGATCCACGCGGCGCGCCTGCTCGTGCTCCAGGCAGCCTGGATGATCGATGCGGGCATCGACGCGCGCGACCAGATTTCCATGGTCAAGGTGCATGCCGCGGAGATGCTGGGGCGTGTCGTTGACCGCGCCGTGCAGGTGTTCGGCGGCATGGGCTATTGCAAGGAATTGCCCATCGAGCGCTATTTCCGCGACGCCCGCGTGTACCGGATTTTCGACGGCACCTCGGAAATCCATCGCACGGTGGTCGCGAAGGCCTTGCTGCGGCGCGGCGCCGCGGTGTTCGACCTGCACCGCTGAGGGGACGAGCATGGGAGCCAGTTTCGTCAGCGCGGATGAGGCCGCCGCGATGATCGAGGATGGGGATACCGTGGCGCTGATGGGCGGCGGCGGTGGACTGATGGAGGCCACCTGCCTGTTCCAGGCCATCGAGCGCCGTTTCCTGCGCAGCGCGCGGCCCCGGGGCCTGGGCCTGGTGCATGCGCTGGGCATTGGTGATCGGCAGGCACGGGGGGTGAACTGTTTCGCCCATGAGGGTCTGGTGCGCAAGGTCATCGGCGGGCACTGGGTCTGGTCGCCGCGCATGCAGGCGCTGGCGCGCGACGAGAAGATCGCCGCCTACATTCTTCCCGGCGGCGTGTCCTCGCAGTTGCTGCGGGAGATCGGCGCCGGGCGTCCCGGGCTCATCACCCACGTGGGCCTGGGCACCGTGTGCGATCCCCGTCACGGCGGCGGGCGCATGAACGCCAGCGCGCGCGAGGAGCTGGCCGAGCTGATCAAGCTGGACGGGCGCGAATACCTGCGCTACAAGCCCTATCAGGTCGATGTGGCGCTGGTGCGCGGCTCGGTGGCCGACGAGGACGGCAACATCGGTTTCGAGCACGAGGCCGCCGACCTCGACGCCTGCGCGATCGCGCAGGCGGCGCGCGCCTGCCGCGGCCGGGTGATCGTGCAGGTGCGCGAGCGGGTGCCGCGCGGCGCGCTGGGCGCCCGCCAGGTGCGCATTCCCGGCGGCTGGGTGGATGCCATCGTCGTGGATGCGCAGCAGCGCACCAGCTACGACATCGACTTCGACCCGGAGCTGTCCGGCGAGCTGACCGGGCGCGCGCGCCAGGAGGCCGCGCGCCGGGACGCGCGTGGGCCCGGGCGGGCGTTCAGCGAGCGCGACGCGATCGCCAGGCGCGCCGCCTGCGAGCTGTTCGACGGCGCCGTGGTGAATTACGGCGTGGGCATTCCCGACGCCGTGGCGGGGCTGGTCGCCAGGCGCGGCGAGCTGCATCGCATCCATCAGACCATCGAGCATGGCATCTACGGCGGCAGCCTGCTGGATGGAAGCCTGTTCGGCTATGCGCGCAACCCCAGCGCCATTCTCGACGCGCCCACCCAGTTCGATTTCTATGGCGGAGGCGGGCTGGACATCGCGATGCTGGGCTTCGGCGAGTTCGACGCGGCGGGCAACGTCAACGTGTCCAGGCTGGGTGGGCTGACGGTGGGGCCCGGAGGCTTCATCGACATCGCGCAGAACGCGCGCAAGGTCGTGTTCTGCGGCAGCTTCGAGGCCAAGGGCGTGGAACTGCGGACCGGCGACGGCAGCCTGCGCATCACCCGCCACGGTCAGGTGCGCAAGCTGGTGCGCGAGGTCGAACAGATCAGTTTCAGCGGGGAGCAGGCGCTGCGCCGGGGCCAGCAGGTGCTGTACCTGACCGAGCGCGCCAGTTTCCGGCTGGGGCCGCAGGGCGTGGAGCTGTTCGAGATCGCCCCGGGCATCGACCTGCGGCGCGATGTGCTGGAGCGCATGGGATTCCTGCCGCGCCTCGGGTGGGCGCCGGCCCCGATGCCGGCGCTGATGCCGGCCTCGCATTTCCGCGCCGTCGACGACGGTCATGGCTCGCTGTCGAGCCGCGACGCCTCAAGCCCGGCCTCATGAGGCGGCGGCGGGCGCGGGCAGTTGGCGATCGCCCACCAGGCGACCGTCGACCAGGTCGAGAATGCGCTCGCAGCGTTGCGCCAGGCGCGGATCGTGCGTGACCACCAGCACCGCGCACTGGAATTCCTGGTTGAAGCGTCGCAGCAGCGCGAACACTTCGTCGGCGCTGCGGGTGTCGAGGTTGCCGGTGGGCTCGTCGGCCAGCACCAGCGGCGGGCGGGTGAGCAGCGCGCGGGCGATGGCCACGCGCTGCTGCTGGCCGCCGGAAAGCTCGGAGGGGCGCTTGGCGGTGTGCGCCTGCAGGCCCACCGCCCGCAGCAGGTCCAGCGCGCGCTCCTCCAGCTCGCGGCTGCGTCGCACGCCTTGCACCAGCGCGGGCATCAGCACGTTGTCGAGCACGCTGAAGGCCTGGATCAGATGGTGGAACTGGAACACGAAGCCGATGGACCTGCCGCGCAGCTCGGTGCGCGCGGAGTCCTCCAGCGCGCGCGTGGGCTGGTCCAGCAGGTACAGCTCGCCGCCGCTGGGGGTGTCGAGCAGCCCGATGAGGTTGAGCAGCGTGGTCTTGCCCGAGCCGCTGGGGCCGACCAGGGCCGTGAACTCGCCGCGCCGCAGCTCGAAATCGATGCCGTGCAGCACCTCGGTTTCCAGCGCCGTGCCGGTCTGGTAGGACTTGCGCAGTTGCTGCAGGCGCAGCACCGGGGGCTGCCGCGTGGCCTGCGGGGCCTCGGGCTCAGACATAGCGGATCGCCACCACGGGGTCCAGGCGCGCCGCGCGCAGCGCCGGCATGGCCGCGGCCGCCACGCCGGCGGCGGTGGCCAGCAGCACGGCCTCGAACACCAGGCCGGCCGGCACCGGCACGTAGAACAGCCCCGGCCCGAAGGTGTTGAAGGCCCATACCATGCCCGCGCCGACGGCAGCGCCCAGCACGGAGCCGGCGAAACCCACCGCCGCGCCCTCGAACAGGAACACCCCCAGCACCCGCGCGCGGGTGGCGCCCATGGCGCGCAGGATGCCGATCTCGCGCGTGCGCTGCACCACGCTGACGGCCAGCACGCTGGCGATGCCGAAGGCCACCGAAAGCCCCACGAAAAACCGGATCAGCGCGCTGGAGAGGGACTGCGAGCGCAGGGCATTGAGCAACTGCGAGTTGGTCGACATCCAGCTCTCGGACTTCAGGCCCGTGAGGGCGGCGATGCGCGTGGCGACGGCCTGCGCGTCGAAAATCCGGTCCACCGTGAGATCGAGCTCGGTGACACCCCCTGGCAAGGCGAGCAGGGACTGGGCGGGCTTGAGCCCCATGTACACGTAGCGCTCGTCCAGGTCGCGTACGCCCAGGCTGAATACGCCGGCCACGTCGAACACCTGGGATCCGCCCGAGGCCCCCTGCACGCGCAATTTGTCGCCCAGCCGCAGGCCCAGGTCCTCGGCCAGGCGGTAGCCCACGACGATGCGGCTGGCGCCCACGTCCAGGCGGCCCTGCAGCATGTCCTTGTCCAGGGGGATGACGCGGATGTAGCGCTGGGGCTCGATGCCGAGCACGGCCACCGCGCGCACGGCCGCGCCGCGCTGCGCGAAGGCGGGGCCGCTGACCATGGGGGAGACGGCGCGCACGCCGGGCAGGCGCTGCAGCACCCGCAGGACCCCGGGCCAGTTGTTGATCGAGCGCAGGCGCTGCGGGCGCGCATCGGTGCTGCGCAGGTCCACGGTGCCCGGCGGCGGCGGCGGCGCCAG
>DAIDHU010000460.1 GCA_027451915.1 Thiomonas sp.
GCCAGTGGTCCCAGCGCGGCGTTTTGATCTCGTCTTTGCTTGGCGCTTCCGGAGGTTCGGCTTGTCCACCCTTCGGCAGTTGATCAGCAATTTCGCTGTAGGGAACGCGAAAGGTAACGATACGGTCGTCAGCCACGTCAAGCCTCCTGGAAAATTCGGATGAAGAAGAGGATTGTGCGGCATGGGATCTTGCGGAACGCCGACCCGCGCTCGGGGCGACGACCACAATCGTGGCGACCCTAGCCAACTTGGGCCGCCGCGTACGGGGCCGTGCTCCGGAGGGAGCGTCTCTGGCCGGCCCCGGTACGGCCCCAGGGGAAGGGCATGCCCACGAGCTGGGAAGCCACTGGCGGCCCGCGCAGGGCCCTGGACGCCGATTTTGTCCCCAGTCCCGGCCCCGAAGAGCTTGAACTACGGGTCAAAGATGCCGAGCGGGTTGGCTAGAGCCGCCACCGCATCAGCCCGGCCCAGACCGTTCAACATCGTCTCACCCAAGCGCGACCACAAATATGGGTAGGGCCATGGATAGACGACAAAAAAGCCGCTCGACGGCGGCTTTTTTCAAGCAAAATCAACAACTTACGTATTATTCGTGGCGGAGAGAGGGGGATTCGAACCCCCGAAGGGCTGTTAACCCTTACACGCTTTCCAGGCGTGCGACTTAAACCGCTCATCCATCTCTCCGGGAAGCCCGACATCCTAGCAGCAGGCGGCCCGCCCGTGGCGCACGGAGCAGGCGCCTGGCTTCAGGAGGCGTCGCGCTCCAGCGCGTCGGCGAGCTCGCCGGCCCGGCGGGCCGCGGCCTGCAAGGCCTGGTCGAAGGCGCCCGCGACATCGCGCGCGTTCAACACCTCCAGCGCGGCGGCCGTGGTGCCTCCCTTGCTGGTGACCTGTTCGCGCAGTTTGCCCGCGCTCAGCGGCGAGGATTCGGCCAGCGCCGCGGCGCCCGCGATGGTGCCCAGGGCCAGGCGCGTGGCGGTGGCCTCGGGCAGGCCCAGGCGCACGCCGGAGGCGATCATGGCCTCGAGCACGTAGAAAACATAGGCGGGCCCCGAGCCGGACACGGCGGTGACGGCGTCGAGCTGCGCCTCCTCGTCCACCCAGGCGAGCTGCCCGGTGGCTCCCAGCACGCGCGCGGCCAGCTCACGATCGCCCGCGCCGCAGTCCGGGCTCGCGTACAGCCCCGTCACGCCGCGGCCGATCAGCGCCGGCGTGTTGGGCATGGTGCGCACGACCCGCCTGGCCCCGGTGCGCGCGGCGATCGAGGAGCAGCGCACTCCCGCCATGATGCTTAATTGCAACATATCAGCCGAACGCGAACTGCAATTGCGCAAAGCCTCAGCAGCCTGCGCGAATTGTTGCGGCTTGACCGCCCAGACCACGAGATCCACGGTGTCCAGGCTCGCATCGGGCTCGGCGATGGCCTCGACCCCGTGCTGCTCGCGCAGGCGCTGACGCTGGGCCTCGAAGGGTTCGACCACGCGCATGCACGAGGCCGCGACGCCCGCGGCACGCAGGCCGCCGATGATGGCGCCGGCCATGGTGCCGCCGCCGATGAAGCCGATGGTGATGGGTTGCATGGGGCGCATTATCACCGTTCGCGCCCGGTCCTTGGGGGATGGCCGAAGAACATATAGTACTCTCTTGATGCGTATGGTTTCGCTTTTGAAATGAACATTCCGTTCATAATTGTTGACTTTTCTCCCGATTGTCCAAGGCGTTGGCGCAAACTCTCTACATATCAACAAGTTTCGAGCGAAACGGGCTTCGTGCAGGCGCAGCCTGCGCGCGAGCGCCTTCCATCGCCTCCCGGCGCCCCATCGTGCGCCGATCCACCGCCGCCCCGAAGCTTCGTGCAACATCGTCCAGCCCGCGAGCAGTCCCACAAGGGCACACGTTGCACAGGCTCAATATGTCGTGAAATGATTTCCTGGGCGACAATACACGCTTGCTCTTGGCGCCGCGCGTTTGCTCGCGGCGCACAGTCAGGCGGTTTGCCCGGCCGATGCGTTCGGCCGCAGGGCCGGCCATGCCGCCCTGGCGTGATCCACCCGACTTCCGGAGGTTGCCAACCATGAAAGATGCCGCCAGCGCCCTCGATCGCGTCGACCGGCGCATTCTCGCCCTGCTGCAGGGCGATGGCCGCATGTCCAATCTGGCACTGGCGCAGGCGGTGCACCTTTCGCCGACGGCGGTGCTCGAACGGGTTCGGCGCCTGGTGCGAGAACAGTACATCCTCGGCTACGAGGCGCGCCTGAACCCCCACAAGCTGGGTGCTTCGCTGCTGGTGTGCATCGAGGTGCTGCTCGACCGCAGCAGCCCGGAGGCCTTCGAGCGCTTCAAGCAAGCCGCCCGCGAACGCCCGGAAATCCTCGAGTGCTACCTGGTGGCCGGGGGTTTCGATTATCTCCTGAAGACCCGCGTCAGCGACATGGACGCCTATCGCGAATTCCTCAACAAGGTCCTGCTCAGCCTTCCCGGCGTGCGCGAGACCCGCACATACGTGGTCATGGAGGAAATCAAGAACACCCAGGCCCTGCAGGTGGAATAGCCCTGCGGGCGCCCGGGTTCAGCGCCTGGCCTGCGCCGCGGCGCGCTGGCGTGCGGAACCGGCGGCCTTGCCTGCCAGCGCGGGTGCGGCCGCCTTGCCCGGGGCCAGGGCCGGGTCCTGCGCCTGGGCCATGTCGGGCATGCCCTGGTCGAGCTTGCGCACCCCGGGCAATTCGCATTCCAGCACGGCCCGCCGCAGCGCCTCGATGGCCAGGGTGCGCGTGAAGGTCTTGCGCCAGGCCAGCACCACGCGACGCGTGGGCACCGGGTCGAGGAAGGGCACGTAGCAGATGGGGCCGCCCTGCTTGCCGTCGGCCTCGACCTGCGCCGACATGCGGGGCAGGATGGTGATGCCCATGCCGGAGGCGACCATGTGCTTGATGGTCTCCAGCGAAGACCCCTCGAAGCTCTTGCGTATGCCATCCGAGCCCGGCGAGAACCGGGCGAACTCCGGACACACTTCCAGCACGTGGTCGCGGAAACAATGCCCGGTTCCGAGCAGAAGCATGGTTTCGTCGCGGATTTCCTCGCTGCGCACCGGCTTGGCATGCGCCAGCCGGTGCCCGCGCGGCACCGCCACCAGGAAGGGTTCGTCGTACAGGGCAGCCGTGGCGAGCCCGTGGTCGGGAAAGGGCTCGGCCAGCACGGCCACGTCGAGTTCCCCGTTGCGCAGCATTTCCAGCAGGCGCACGGTGAGCTGCTCCTGCAACAGCAGGGGCATCTGCGGCGTCAGCTCGATCACCCGGCGCACCAGGGGCGGCAGCAGGTAGGGGGCCACCGTGTAGATCACCCCCACGCGCAGGGCGCCGGCCAGGGGGTCCTTGCCACGCTTGGCGATTTCACGAATGGCCGAGGACTGCTCCAGCACGCGCTGCGCCTGCTCGATGATCTCGGCCCCGATGGGCGTGATGCTGACCTCGCTGCCACCGCGCTCGAACAATTTCACGTCGAGCTCTTCCTCCAGCTTCTTGATGGCCACCGACAGGGTCGGCTGGCTCACGAAGCAGGCCTCGGCGGCGCGCCCGAAATGGCGCTCGCGGGCGACGGCGACGATGTAACGCAATTCGGTCAGGGTCATAGCTTCCATTAAAGCACATTTCATGCCAAATGATTGAAAGCTATCGACTGCCGGCGCCGACCGCGCCGCCCCTGGCGCCTTGGCGCCGGGCTCAGGCGGCAAGCCAGTCCATGCCCGCTCCCAGCCATCGCTGCAGATGCTCGCGAGCGGCCAGGGGATGTTCGCGCAACAGCGAAGCCGCGGCCTCTCGCGCCAGCTCCAGCAGGTCCTCGTCCTCGCGCAGGTCGGCATGGCGCAGGCCCTGCAGGCCCGACTGGCGCTGGCCCAGGAGTTCGCCGGGGCCGCGCAGCTCCAGGTCCTTTTGCGCGAGCACGAAGCCGTCGCTGCTTTGATGCATGGCCTGCAGGCGCGCCCTCGCGGTCTGCGACAGCGGCTCGGCATACAGCAGCCGGCATTGCGCGGCCTGGCTCCCACGGCCCACGCGGCCCCGCAGCTGATGCAGCTGCGAAAGCCCGAAGCGCTCGGCATGCTCGATGACCATCAGGCTGGCCGAGGGCACGTCCACCCCCACTTCGATGACCGTGGTCGCCACCAGCAGGCGCAGGCGCCCGGCCGCGAAATCCTCCATCACCTGCGCCTTGTGCGCCGAGGGCATGCGCCCGTGCAGCAGCCCTACGCACCCGGCCTGTTCGCCCAGCAGCGCCTGCAGCTCGGCGTGGGCGTCCAGCGCGGCGCGCAGCTCGGGCTGGCCGCCGCGGGCGCCGGCGCCCGCCCGCGCGGCGACGGGGCCGGGATCGCCGCCATCGCCGCCGCCCCCGCCTTCGCCGGGCTCGCTGGGCTCGATCAGCGGGCACACCCAATAGACCTGCCGCCCCTGGAGCACGAGTTCGCGCACGCGCTGCTTGACGGCCTCGCGGCGCTGGTCGGAGAACACACGGGTGCGCACCGGCAGCCGCCCTGGCGGACTGTGCGCGATGGTGGAAATGTCCAGGTCCCCGAACACGGCCATCGCCAGGGTGCGGGGAATCGGCGTGGCGGTCATCATCAACAGATGGGGCTGGCGCTGCTCGCCGGCGCCCTTGGCGCGCAGGCTCAGGCGCTGCGCGACCCCGAAGCGATGCTGCTCGTCGACCAGCGCCAGGCCCAGGCGGGCGAACTGCACCTTGTCCTGGATCACCGCGTGGGTGCCAATGACCAGCGCCGCCTCGCCGCTGGCCGCGCGGGCCAGTTGCGCCTCGCGCTCGCGCTTGCGCTGGGCGCCGCTGAGCCAGGCCACGCCCACGCCCAGGGGCTGCAGCCAGCCGGCCAGACGCTGCAGGTGCTGGGCGGCGAGGATGTCGGTGGGCGCCATCAGCGCGCACTGGAAGCCGTTGTCGATGGCCTGCGCCGCGGCCAGCGCGGCCACCACGGTCTTGCCGCAGCCCACGTCGCCCTGCAGCAGCCGGTGCATCGGCTGCTCGCGTTGCAAGTCCAGCGCGATCTCCGAGACACAGGCGGCCTGGTCGGCCGTGAGGGCGAAGGGCAGCGCCTGCAGCAGGCGCTGCACCAGACCGCC
>DAIDHU010000461.1 GCA_027451915.1 Thiomonas sp.
AGGCGCGTGAACTGGTGCGTCAGGGGGTGGCGAACGTGTGCGTGTCGCTGGGTGCACGCGGTGCCTTGCTGGCCTGCGCGAGCGGGGTGTGGCGCGGCTACGCGCCGAAGGTCGAGGTGCGTTCCACGGTCGGCGCGGGCGATTCGATGCTGGCCGGGCTGATCGGCGCGCTGGCCTGCGGGGCCGCCCCCGAGCAGGCGCTTCGCCTGGGCCTGGCCTGCGGCAGCGGCACCGCGGCGCAGCCGGGCACCGAGTTGTTCGATGCGCAGGCATTGCCGGCGCTGTTGCGCGACTCGCGGGTGCGGCGCCTCGGGGCGCGTTGACGCGCCCGCATCGGGCGTCGTGTCAGGCCGTGCCCAGCGACGCCGCCAGGCCGCGGCGGCTGTAGGCCAGGCGGCGGGCGAGCAGCACCGCGAGCAGCCCGAGCATGCCGAAGGCGCGCAACTGGCGCAGCTCGAGCAGCGCGGCGAGCGCGCAGGCGATGGCGCCGGTGACGTTGATCAGGCTCGACAGCCACGCCACGCGCAGCCCCATGTCCTGGTGGGCGCGTTCCAGCACGGCGCGAAACAGCGGCGCCAGCAGCAGCCCGGCGCCCACCATGAACGGCCCGTACAGCGCGACCACGAGTACCGTGGGCGCGCGCAGCAGCGCTGCGCACAGCGTGGCGCCGATGCCCCCCAGGCACAGGTTCAGCGCGCCGCCGAGCAGCAGCTCGCGCGGGTACAGGCCGAGCAGGCGGTCGACCAGGCGGGTGCCGACGATGTAGCAGCCGCAGGCGTACAGCTGCGCCCCCACGAACATGCCGCGGCCGCCGCCAGGGCCGCGCAGCATGAACGGGCCGCTGACGGCCCAGGTGACCATGACGGTGAACACCAGGCACCACACGCCGAGCAGGCACATCATCGGGCCGTTGCTGGCGAGCGCCAGGTAATGGGTGCCCACGCGCCGCGCCGACAGCGGCTGGCTGAGCGATACGTCGACGGTTTCCGGCATCCATTTCCAGAACAGCCCGAGCAGCGCGGCGCCGCCGGCGGCGAGCAGCACGAACATGCCGCGCCAGGGCGCCACGACCATCAGCGCGGCGCCCAGCGCCGGCCCGAGCGCCGGGGCCAGCACGGTGACGCTGTTCATCCAGGCCTGGATGCGTATCGCGGTGCGCGCCTCGAACAGTTCATGGATTCCCGCGTAGCCCGCGCTGATGGCCCAGATGCCGGCGCAGCCCTGGGCCACGCGGGCGCCGAGGAACCAGCCGAATCCGCTCATCAGCGCGCACGCGGCGCTGGACGCGGCGAAGCCGATCACGCCGCTCATCAGCACCACGCGACGCCCGAGGCGGTCGGAGGCCGGGCCGGTGAACAGCTGCACCACCGCGGCGCCGGACGACCACACGGCCACGCTGAGCTGCGCCGATGCCTGGCTGACGCCGAACGAGCCCTGCACGGCAGGAAGCGCTGGCAGGTACATGTCCTGGGACAGGTAGACGATGACTTCCAGCAGCATCAGCGCAAGCGGGAAGCGCCACCACGGGGCGGCCACGGGTGCGACGGGCATGGGCTGACGAACGGGCAACGCTCGGGAGGAGGGCGAATCCAGGGCCCCGGCGGCGGGCAGGCGCGCCCACGCGGGCGGAGGGCTCGCTGTGCTTGTTCGCCGGGTCGAGCAAGGATTGTGCGCAAGCCGCGCGGTGCGCGCTGCGCGGGAAGGCAAAAGACCGATTAGTCAGGATGGAGAAAGGGAATACGCCGCCGCCAGGGAATACGCCGCCGCCAGGCGCCCGCGGCGGCCGCGTGCGGGTGTGCAGCGTGCCGCGCAGGCTTCAGCGCGCGCCCTTGTGGTCCTTCTGCC
>DAIDHU010000462.1 GCA_027451915.1 Thiomonas sp.
CAGCCCGCGGTACTTGCTGAAGCTGCTCATGTGGATCTTGGGCTGGTAGGTCGCTCCCACCGAAAGCCCGGGGGCGAGCTGCCCGATCCAGCCGATGCGCACGCCCACGCCATTGGAGCTGTCGTGTCCGGGGTCCTGCAGGCTCGGCTGGTAGCTTGAATAGCCGGCGAAATTGTCCAGGCCGTTGGCCCGGAAGGTCTGGTGCACCAGGTCCAGCGCGACGCCGATGGTGTTGTCCGGCGTGACCCGCCAGGCGAAGCTGGGGCTGATGAACATTTGCTGCAGATCGACCCCGGCCCCGTTGAGCAGGTTCGTGCGCGAGGCCAGGATGCTGCTGTAGCCCGAGTTCATGCCCCCGTTGCCGTACAGGCTCAGGCCCACCGACATGTCCGGATTCAGCATGCGGTTGTAGCCGATCTCCGGGATCACGAAGTTGCTCTGGTCGTTGCCGCTGAACGTGGCGCCGTTGATCTGCGCCTCGCGGTCGGGGTGGAACAGGGTCAGGCCGGCGTCGAAGCGGTTGCCGACCAGGGCCATGCCGGCGGGGTTGGCCGCCGAGGCCAGCGCGTCCTGCGCCAGCGCGATGCCCACGCCGCCCATGCCGGTCGAGCGCACGCTGTAGCCGGGCTGGAAATAGCCGTCGGTGGCATGCGCCACGCCGGGGGCCAGCGCGGCCACCGTCAGGGCCGCCGCGCAGGCCGCGGCAAGTCGATTCTTGTTCATGGAATCCTCTCTCCTCCAGTTATGGGTGCATCACCGGATCTTCGAACCGGGGAACGCTCGCCACATGCTTGCGGAGGCTTCGGATTCCCGAGTCGAAATACTGCAACCCGGTATCAGTATTTCGACATGCATCGTAGATACCCCCCGGGCTTGGGGCATCCTGTTTTGCCGCGATGGCGTGGCGCGGCGAAATGTGTTAGCCGGGTTTCATCTGGACACATTTCGCCCGCCGGCGCCCTTGCGTCGGGCCGCCCGGCGCTCGGCTCAGGAGGCGGATGGCGGCACGTAGCCGGCCGGGCGCTCCGCACCCTCGCCGAAAAAGTAGCGGTCCATCTGGCGGGCCAGGTACTGGCGCGCGCTGGAATCGGCCAGGTTCAGGCGGTTCTCGTTGACCAGCATGGTCTGGTGCTTCAGCCAGGACTGCCAGGCTTCCTTGGACACTTGCTCGAAAATGCGCTTGCCCAGTTCCCCCGGATACGGGGGGAAATCCAGGCCGGGTGCCTCACGACCAAGCTTGATGCAGTTCACCATGCGACTCATGATGGGAATCCTGTGAAAGGGGAAGAAAACGGCGAGGCGCCGGCGGCGGCCGGCCCTCAGCCCAGGCGCTTGACCAGCACGCGCGAGCGTCGCTGGTCGTTGTAGCGCTGGCGTCGCGCCTCGGGCAGCCAGTCGGGCTCGACCGGCACGAAGCCGCGCTTGAGAAACCAGTGCATGGTGCGCGTGGTCAGCACGAAGATGCTTTCCAGGCGCAGGGCGCGCGCCTGCTGCTCGATGCGCCGCAGGATGCGCTCGCCGTCGCCCTGGCCCTGCGCGCTGTCGGCCACCGTCAGTGCCGCCATCTCGCCGGTGCGCGCCTCGGGGTAGGGGTACAGCGCCGCGCAGCCGAAGATCACGCCGTCGTGCTCGAGCACCGTGTAGTTGGCGATGTCGCGCTCGATCTCGGTGCGGCTGCGCTTGACCAGCACGCCCTCGGCCTCCAGCGGCTCGATGAGCTGCAGGATGCCGCCCACGTCGTCCGCGCTGGCCTGGCGCAGATGCTCCAGGTGCTCGTCGGCGATCATCGTGCCCACGCCGTCGTGGGTGAACAGCTCCAGCAGCAGCGAGCCGTCGAGCTTGAAGCCGGTGATGTGCGCGCGGCCCACGCCGGCACGGCAGGCGCGCACGGCATGGCGCAGGTAGAAGGCGGTGTCGGTGGGCTGCTGCGGATCGGGCAGTCGCGCCAGCAGCTGTTCGGCCTGCGCCACCGTGAGTTCGGACAGCAGCTGCTGGTCCTCGCCGAACACGCCGTCGACTTCGGTGATCATGATCAGCTTGTGGGCCTTGATCGCCGCGGCCACGCTGCTGGCCACGTCCTCCATGCTCAGGTTGAAGGCTTCTCCGGTGGGAGAGAATCCGAAGGGCGACACCAGCACCACGGCTCCGTACTCCAGCGCGCGCTGGATGGTGGGGGCGTCGACCTTGCGCACCAGCCCGGTGTGCTGGAAGTCCAGGCCGTCGATCACGCCCACCGGGCGTGCCGTGATGAAATTGCCCGAGACCACGCGCACCGTGGCTCCCGCCATCGGGGTGTTGGGCAGTCCCTGGGAGAAGGTGGCCTCGATCTCGAAGCGCAGCTGGCCGGCCGCTTCCTGCGCCGCGTCGAGCGCGACCGTATCGGTCACGCGCATGCCGTGGCTGTAGCGCGAGGTGACGCCCTTCTCGCGCAGCTGTTCCTCGATCTGCGGGCGAAAGCCGTGCACCAGCACGATGCGCACGCCCATGGCCGACAACAGCGCGATGTCCTGCACCAGGGTGTTGAGCTGGCCGGCGGCGATGAGTTCACCGGCGATCGCGACCACGAAGATCTTGCCGCGGTGGGCATGCATGTAGGGCGCGACGGAGCGCAGCCACTGGACGAATTGGGCGGGGTCGGCGGACATCCCCCTGATTATCCCGGAATGATCGAGAATTGTCGTTTTTCCCGCGCGCCAAAAACTCGCGCCGCCCGCTGCCCGCCTCCGCATGTCGCCTTCCGCTCGAGCGCCCGTGGCGCCGAACCCCATTCCCCCGTTGCGCTTTCCCGCCGAGCTCCCTGTGAGCGCGAGGCGCGAGGACATCGCGCGGGCCATGCGCGAGCACCAGGTGGTCATCGTCTGCGGCGAGACCGGATCCGGCAAGACCACGCAGTTGCCCAAGATCGCGCTGGAACTCGGGCGCGGACTGGGCGCAGGGGGCCGCGGCCTGATCGGGCATACCCAGCCTCGACGCCTGGCGGCTGTCAGCGTGGCGCGACGCATCGCGCAGGAACTCGGCAGCGAACTCGGCGAGCATGTGGGATTCAAGGTGCGTTTCGCCGACCGCCTGCACGGCGGAGCCTCGGTGAAACTCATGACCGACGGCATCCTGCTGGCCGAGACCCAGCGCGATCCCCTGCTGCGCGCCTACGACACCCTGATCATCGACGAGGCCCACGAGCGCAGCCTGAACATCGATTTCCTGCTCGGGTACCTGCGCGAGCTGCTGCCCAGGCGCCCGGACCTCAAGCTGGTCATCACCTCGGCCACCATCGACGCGGAGCGCTTCGCCAGGCATTTCGCGGGCGCGCGGGGGCCGGCGCCGGTGATCGAGGTGTCGGGCCGCCTGTACCCGGTGGAGATCCGCTGGCGGCCCCTGCTCGACGTCTCGCCCGCCGCGAGCGAGGCCGCGGCGCCGGCGCGCGAGCCGCGCGAGCTCAACCAGGCGGTGTGCGAGGCGGTCGACGAACTGTGGCGTGCCGGCAGCGGCGACGTGCTGGTGTTCCTGCCCGGCGAGCGGGAGATCCGCGACTGCGCCGAGGCCCTGCGCAAGCATCACCTGGAGACCGCGCGCCGCGGGGTGGAGATCCTGCCCCTGTACGCCCGGCTTTCCCAGGCCGAACAGGACCGTGTGTTCCAGGCCGGAGGCGGCGCCCGGCGCATCGTGCTGTCGACCAACGTGGCCGAGACCTCGCTGACCGTTCCGGGCATTCGCTACGTGATCGACTCCGGGCTGGCGCGGGTCAAGCGCTACAGCTTTCGCCAGAAGGTCGAGCAGCTGCAGGTCGAGCCGGTCAGCCAGGCCGCGGCGAACCAGCGCGCCGGACGTTGCGGTCGCGTCGCCGACGGCATCTGCATCCGCCTGTACGACGAGGCGGACTTCCAGGCCAGGCCGCGGTTCACGGACCCCGAGATCCTTCGCTCCTCGCTGGCCGCGGTCATCCTTCGCATGCAGGCCCTGGACCTGCAGGCGGTCGAGCAATTCCCCTTCATCGATGCCCCGCAGCGCAAGGCCATCGCCGACGGCTATCAGTTGCTGGGCGAGCTCGGCGCGGTCGACGAGCACAACCGGCTCACCGAGACCGGTCGCCAGCTGGCCGTGCTGCCGCTGGACCCGCGCCTCGGGCGCATGATCCTGGAGGCGCGGCGCCAGCAGGCGCTGGCCGAGTTGCTGATCATTGCCTCGGCGCTGGCGGTGCAGGACCCGAGGGAGCGCCCGCCGGACCGGCAGGAGGCGGCCGATGCCGCGCACCGGCGCTTTGTCGAGGGGGGCTCCGAGCTCGCGGGCTGGCTCAGGCTGTGGGCCCATTACCAGCAGCTGGTGGCGCACAAGAAATCGCACCGCAAGCTGCACGAACAGCTGCGCTCGGAGTTCCTGTCCCCGATGCGCATGCGCGAGTGGCACGATGTGCACACGCAGTTGCACGCGCTGGTGGCCGAGCATGGCTGGAAGCTCAACACGGCTCCCGCCAGCGACGAGCAGATCCATCTCAGCCTGCTGGCCGGTCTGCTGGGCAATGTCGGCTGCAAGGCCGACGACGGTCCGCATTACCTGGGCGCGCGAGGCATCCGTTTTCTCATCCACCCGGCCTCGCCCGTCGGGCGCAAGGCCGGGCGATGGATCATGGCCGCCGAGCTGGTGCAGACCACGCGCCTGTATGCGCGCCAGGTGGCGCGCATCGAGCCGCAGTGGATCGAGCGCGTGGGCGCGCACCTGCTGCAACGCACGCTGCACGAGCCGCATTGGGAGAAAAAGCCAGCCCAGGTCAGCGCCTTCGAGCGCGCCACGCTGTATGGACTGGTGATCTACAACCAGCGGCGCATCGATTTCGGCCGGGTCGATCCCGTGCTGTCCCGCGAGCTGTTCCTGCGCCACGCGCTGGTCCAGGGCGAGTGGGACGCCCGCTGGGCCTTCCTGCAGCACAACCGCAAGCTGGTGGCTCAGATCG
>DAIDHU010000463.1 GCA_027451915.1 Thiomonas sp.
GCGCTTCGCGCTCGCGGTGATCTCGGCACGCGCCGCGTCGGCGTCGCCCCAGCCCTCGGTCTTCACCCACTTGCCGGCCTCGAGGTCCTTGTAGTGGTTGAAGAAATGCTCGATCTGGCGCAGCAGTTCCGGGGCCAGGTCCTCGGGCGTGCGGATGTTGCGGTACACCGGCAGCAGCTTTTCCACCGGCACGGCGATCAGCTTGGCGTCGGGGCCGGCTTCGTCGGTCATCTTCAGCATGCCCACCGGGCGGCAGCGCACCACGCAGCCGTGCACCAGCGGAATCGGCGTGACCACCAGCACGTCCACCGGATCTCCGTCCTCGGACAGGGTCTGGGGGATGTAGCCGTAGTTGCACGGGTAGTGCATGGCCGTGGCCATGAAACGGTCGACGAACAGCGCACCGCTGGCCTTGTCGACTTCGTACTTGACCGGCGGCGCGCCGGCGGGAATCTCGATCACGACGTTGAAATCGTCGGGCAGGCTCTTGCCGGCGGGGACTTGGAGCAGACTCATCGGAGTTCGACCTCTGGTTTGGAAAAATCGCGAGCCCCCGCGCCTGCCCCGGCATGGCCGGGGCCCTCCCGAGCCCCGGCCGCACATCGGCCCTCAGGGCCTGGCGGGCTGCACCGGCGCCGAGCCGGGCGGGGTGATCGGAGTCTGCGAGGTGTTCGGGTACTGGGTTTGCAACTGCTGGGGGCTAATCATAGTGAACAGCGTCACCACCTTCTTGACGCCGGACACCCTCGATGCGTCGTCGGCCGCCTGCTGGGCCTCGGCCGGCGTGACGATGCCCTGCAGGTACACGACCCCACCCGAGGTGGTGATCTGGAAGGCCTGCGAATACAGCTGGGAGTCGTCGATGAAGGTGGCGCGCACCTTGGAGGTGATGTAGGTGTCGTTGGCCTGTTCGCTGAGCGAGGAATTGGGGCCGACCACCAGCTGGTTGGCCACCGACTTCACATTGGGGATCGCCGCCACGATGTTCTGCGCCTGCAGCTTGTCCGCTTCGTTAGGCACCTGCCCGGTCAGCAGCACCTGCTGGTTGTAGACGTCCACGTTGACGTTGCCGGCGCCCGCCAGCAGGTCGCTGATGCGGCCGGAGGCGGTGAGCTGGATGTTCTTGTCCTCCAGCTGCGAGCCGGCCGTGCGCCGGTCGGTGGCCACCATCGCGGTGCCTCCGACGGCCGCGGCGCCCAGCACGAAGCAGCCTTGCAGCTGGCTGGCGGCCAGCACGGTGGCCAGCAGCCAGCCGGCGCGGCGCGCCGCCGTGCGGCCTCGATGCCTGCCGCCGTCTGGGGTTGCGCGATGGCGTTGCGTGGGTTGCATCATGTCGATTCCTCCGGGTTGCCCAACAAGGTCCAGTCGACGCCGTCGCAGATGCAGTGCAACAGCAGCAGGTGCACCTCCTGGATGCGAGCGGTGCGATCATGCGGAACGCACAGGTGCACGTCGACGTCGCTGAGCAAGGCGCTCAGCTTGCCTCCTCCCTTTCCGCTCAGCGCGACGATCAGCATGTCGCGCTCCTGGGCCGCTCGAACGGCCTCGATGACATTGGGCGAGCTGCCGCTGGTGGAAATCGCCAGCAGCACGTCGCCTGGCTGGCCGAGCGCGCGCACCTGGCGCGCGAACACCTGCTCGAAGCCGTAGTCGTTGGCCACCGCCGTGAGAATGGAGCTGTCGGTGCTCAGCGCGACCGCGGCCAGCTCCGGCCGCTCGCGCTCGAAGCGCCCCACCAGTTCGGCGGCGAAATGCTGCGCGTCGGCGGCCGAGCCGCCGTTGCCGCAGGCCAGGATCTTGGCGCCATTGCTTAGCGCGTTGGCGATGGCGCCGATGGCCTGCGCGAGCGGCTCGGCAAGCAGCTCGGCCGCGCGCAGCTTGAGCTGTGCGCTTTCCTCGAATTGTTGGCGGATTCTGGACTCGAGCATCTGGGAGATTCCATGACGGGTGTACCGAGCATGCGCGGGGTCGCGCCGGCGTGACCCCGGGGCCACGCCAATGGGGGCATTTTTCCACGTTTCCGTCCCTCTACCCATGCCAGCCCGGCCGGACCCGCCCCGGCGCGTCGAAGGCGTCGCGGATCCAGCGCAGCCGGGCCCCGTCGATGGCCACCACGTCGAAACGGCAGACCGGCTGCTGCGGGTGGGTATCGGCGCAGGCCAGATAGTGGCGCGCCGCGAGCACGAGGTGCGCACGCTTGCGCGCATCCACGCTGGCCGCGGCGCCGCCCCAGCCCGCGTGGCGGCGGCAGCGCACCTCGACGAACACCAGCACCTGCCCGTCGAGGGCGACGATGTCCACCTCGCCGCCGCGCACGCGATAATTGCGTCGCAGGATGCGCAGGCCTGCACGCCGCAGGCGCTCGCAAGCCGCGTCCTCGGCCTGTTGGCCGCGCTGGCGTGGAGCAGCGAGCTGCGCACGAGCATCGGGCCCCGCCCTCTTGTCGCCGTCCGCGCACCCCATCGCTGCATCCCCTTCCTCCGTCGCTGCCCGAGCGCTTGCACGATGTCCGAACCCAGGTCACACGAATCGCCGGATTCCGAGCAATCCCCCGTTGCGCCCGGCCCGCTCGGTACGGCCGACGCGACGCGCATGGCCTTGGCGGCCTCCCGCGCATTGTGTGCCGCGCAGCAAATCCCCACGGCCTGCCTGCTCATGGTGGCCACCCCCATCGGCAACCTCGCCGACGTGGGCTTGCGTACCCTGGCGCTGCTGCAGCGCTGCGACCTCGTGGCCGCCGAGGACACCCGCGCCGCGCAGCGCCTGCTGAAGGCCTGGGGACTGTCCCTGCCCCTGCTGCGCGCGGACCGGCACCGCGAGCAGGCCGCGGCGCAGCAGGTGATGCGCCACCTCGCCGAGGGGCGCCGCGTGGCCTTCGTCAGCGACGCGGGCACGCCGGCCATTCGCGACCCCGGCGCCGCGCTGGCGCGCTCGGCGCGCGCCGCCGGGTACGCGGTGCTGGCGCTGCCCGGCCCCAGCGCGGTGACCACGGCGCTGAGCGCCAGCGGGCTGGAGCTGGACGAGGGCTATGTGTTCGCCGGCTACGTGCCGGCCACGCAGGGCCAGCGCGCCGAGTTCTACGCCGCTCAGCTCGGCAGCCCGCGCGCCGTGGTGTGTTTCGAGACGCCCCACCGCATACGCGCCAGCCTGGCCGCGCTGGGCGAACTCGCGCCGCGGCGCCGCGTGGTGCTGGCGAAGGAGCTGACCAAGCAGTTCGAGACCTTTGTCGAAGGCCACGTGGAGGACCTGCTGCGCTGGCTGGACGCCGGCGCCCACCATGCCCAGGGCGAGTTCGTGCTCATCCTGGAGCCGGCCCCCGCCCACGCCGCCGGGGCGCTGCCGCAGCAGGCCCTGCCATGGGTCCTGCGCCTGGCGCGGGAACTGCCCGCCTCGCGTGCCTGCGCCGTGGTGGCCGAGATGACCGGCGCCGACCGTCGCGCCCTGTATCGCTGGCTGCTCGAGCAACCGGAGCACGGGTCCAGCCGGCAGGCATCCGGCGAGCCGGGATCGCAGGACTGAGTAGGCCCGGATCGGCGGCACGTGGCGGACTACTGAGCACCCGCAGTGCGTGCGGGATCGCCGTGCCATCATCGGCCCGCCCCCTTCCCCGACACCGCCCTCGTCCCGCGCCGAAGGCCTGCTCCAGCTGCTGCAGATCCCGCATCGTTCACGGCGCCGCTTCGGGCTCCGGGGCCGCGGCCTCGGACGTGCCCAGGCGCTTGCGCATGGCCTGCAGGCGCGCCAGGGCCTGCGCGCGGCCGTCGGTCTTGGGCAGCTCGGCGCGCAACTCGGACAGGAAGCGGCTGGGCTCGTAGGTCCTGCCGCCGCGTCCGGCCGCGCGGCGCTTGCGGCAGTGGCTCAGGGTCAGGGTCTGGCGCGCGCGGGTCACGCCCACGTACATCAGGCGCCGCTCCTCCTCCAGGCCGCTGTCGGTGAGCGGCCGCTCGTCGGTGTACATGGGCAGCAGCCCCTCGTCGCAACCCGCCAGCCACACGTGGGGCCACTCCAGGCCCTTGGCGGCGTGCAGCGTGGACAGGGTCACGGCGTCCTGCTGCTTGCCCCGCTCGGCCAGCTGGGTGATCAGCGCCACGGTCTGCGCGATGCGCTTGAGCCCGACGTTGTCCTCCTGCGCCTTGCGCGCGATCCAGTCGCAGAAGTCGTTCACGTTGCTCAGGCGCTGGGTGGCCTCGCGCTCGTTGTCGGAGTTGTCGCGCAGGTAGGCTTCGAAACCGATGCTGTCCAGCAGCTCGCGCAGCAGTTCCCCGGCCGGAGCCGTGCGCTCGCGCCAGTCGATGTCATGCATCAGGCGCGCGAACTCGCGCAGCGAATCGGCCTGGCGCGCCCCGACCGCCGCCACCACGGCGTCGCGGAACAGCGCCTCGAACATCGAGACCTTCCACTGGGACGCGAAGGCCCCCAGGCTCTTGAGCGTGGCCGCGCCGATGCCCCTCTTGGGGGTGCTGACCGCGCGCAGGAAGGCGGGGTCGTCGTCCGGGTTGGCCAGCAGGCGCAGGTAGGCGCACACGTCCTTGATCTCGGCGCGCTCGAAAAAGCTCTGACCTCCGCTGACCGAGTAGGGAATGTTGGCCCGCCGCAGCGCCTGCTCGATGGGGCGCGACTGGTGGTTGGCCCGGTACAGCACGGCCACGTCGGACCATTGGCAGCCGCGCCCGCCGCGCAGCGCCTGCAGCCGGGCGACGATGCGCTCGGCCTCGTCCTCCTCGCTGTCGGCCTCGCGCACCTCCACCGGGTCTCCCTCGCCATGTTCGCTCCACAGGCGCTTGGGGTAGATCTTGGGGTTGGAGGCGATGACCGCGTTGGCGGCGCGCAGGATCGCGTTGGTGGAGCGGTAGTTCTGCTCCAGCTTGATGATCTCCAGGTTCGGATAGTCCTCCGGCAAGCGCCGCAGGTTGTCCAGCGTGGCTCCGCGCCAGCCATAGATGCTCTGGTCGTCGTCCCCCACGGCGGTGAAGCGCCCCTTGGCTCCCACCAACAGGCGCAGCAGCTGGTACTGGGCGTCGCTGGTGTCCTGGTATTCGTCCACCAGCACGTAGCGCAGGCGCTGGTTCCAGCGTTCACGCACCTCGTCGTGCTCGCGCAGCAGGCGCAGCGGAAGCACCATGAGGTCGTCGAAGTCCACGGCCTGATAGGCGTTGAGGGCCTCGTTGTAGCGCTCCCACACCTTCGCCACCTGCACGTCCTCGGGGTCGCGGGCCTGCGCGGCCGCCTGGCGCGGGTCCAGCAGCGCGCTTTTCCACTGGCTGATGCGCCAGGCCCAGGCGCGCGCCTGCTTGATCTCGGTGGTGCCGCCGGCCTCGCGCAGCAGCGAGGCCACGTCGTCGCTGTCCAGGATGGAGAACTGGG
>DAIDHU010000464.1 GCA_027451915.1 Thiomonas sp.
GCGAAAATCGCCCCAGAGTGTGCGCTATTCGCGCACTTTGGCACCGGGAGAGCGGCGTGGTGGAAGAAGAGAATTCGAAGCGCGACGGCGTGGCGGGGATCGAGAAGGGTCTGCGCGTGATCGAGGCCTTCGCCGATTCGCATCCGCGCCTGAGCGCTTCGACGGCTGCCAAGCGCACCGGCCTGAGCCGCACGGCGGCGCGCCGCTACCTGCCGACCCTGCGTCGCATGGGATTCCTGGAAAGCGACGGCACCATGTTCTGGCTCACGCCTCGGGTGTTGCGCCTGGGATGGTCCTATTTCGATTCGGCACGGCTGCCGCGCACGGTGCAGCCCTTCCTGCAGCAGATCAGCCGCGAGCTCGGCGGAGTCACGGCCTCCTTCGGGGTGCTCGATGACGGCGACCTGGTGTTCATCGCGCGCAATGTCTCCAGCACCTTCCAGACCCTGAGCTTCATGCTGGGCGCCCGCGTGCCGGCGAACCTGGCGGCGGCTGGAATCGCGCTGCTTTCCTGCCAGGGTCCGGCCGAGGTCGATGCCTGGCTCGCGCGCCAGAAGTTCATCGCCTACACCTCGATGACCCTCACGCGTCCCGACGAGGTGCGCGCGGTCATCGACCGCGCGCGCCAGGACGGATTCGTGATCCTGGAGCAGCAGATGGAGCGGGACCGGCGCGGCATCGCGGTGCCCGTGCAGTCGCGCACCGGCGCCGTGGTCGGCGCCATCAGCGTGAGCCTGCCCATCAGCGGTGAGAGCTCCAAGTCCGCGCTGGCGCGGGTGCTGCCGCTGCTGCGCCAGGCCGAGCATTCGCTGCTGTCGCTGCTCTGAAGCGCTCGCCCGCGCACTGCGCGGCGCGGGCGGCCTCGCGCGCGATCCGCGCGAAGCGCCGCGGGTGATTCCGATCGCGAGGGGGTGATTCCAGGTGTGATCACTCCCGCCGCGATGCCGGGCCCGCGTCGCGGCGCATGGCGGCAAAGTGCGCGCTCCTTGACGCCATGTGCGCGCATTGCGCGCAGTAACCCCTTGGGCCAGATTGTTGGCCCGTTGCGGCATTTCTAGCATCAGCAACTCGTGAACGGACCGGCGTTTCGCAATGCCGGGATTGCTTGCCGACGAGTTGCCGATGACCATTCGCTATTCCCTCGCCCACCTGACCGTCCTCGGATGTCCCACGCCGGAGATGGTGTATGTAGCCGCCCGGGCAGGCTACGACTACGTGAGCCCGCGGCTCATCTACATGGGCCTTCCCAGCGAGCCGAACTACTCGCTCGCTGACAACCCCGAGATGATGCGCCAGACCCGGCGCGCGCTGGCCGAGACCGGCATGAAGGTGCACGACATCGAGCTCGCGCGCGTGCACGACGACATGCACCCGACCAAGTACCTGCCGGCCATGGAGGTGGCCGCGGAGCTGGGCGCGAAGGCCGTGCTGTCGAGCATCTGGACCGCCGACATCGGCTACGCCACGGAAAAATTCGCGCGCATCTGCGAACTCGCGGCGCCCTTCGGCCTCAGCGTGGACCTCGAGTACGTGCCCATTTCCAGCGTGAACACCCTGCAGGCCGCCACGGGTGTGCTGCGCGCGGTGCGCCAGCCCAATGCCGGGCTGATGGTGGACATGCACCACTTCCACCGCGCGCACGACAAGCCGCAGGACCTGGACGAGCTGCCGCGCGAGTGGTTCCATTTCGCCCACCTCTGCGATGCCTGCGCGGAGATTCCCGCCGATCGCGCCGAGATGACCCGCATCCTGCGCGAGGAGCGCCTGTACGTGGGCGAGGGCGGAATCGACGTGGCCTCCATCCTGCGGCACCTGCCGGTGTCCGTGTATTCGATCGAGTTGCCTCACCTCAAGCGCGCGCGCGAGTTCGGCTATGCCGAACATGCCTTCCGCTGCCTGGAGTCGGCGAAGAACTACGTGGAGCGCCACGCGCAGGAGATCGGATGCTTCGCCTGAGCGCGCCGAGCTTGCCGCGCCCGCGCGATCGCCGGGCCTTGCGCACGGGGGATGGGCGATGAGCGATGCCGCCCATCGTCACCGGAACCGGCGCGGCACGCTGCTGGCCGTCGCCGCGACCCTGATGTTCGCCTGCGCCGACACGCTGTCCAAGTTTCTCGCCAGCCGCTACCCGGTGAACCAGGTCGCCTTCGCGCGCTACAGCGTGCCCGTGCTCGCGCTGGCCCTCGTGTACGGTCCGCGGCGCGGCCGCGCCCTGCTGGCCACCCGCCAGCCCTTGCTGCAGGTCCTGCGCGGCCTGCTGCTCACGGGGGCCACGCTGAGCATCGTGCTGGCGATGCGCCTCATGCCCATCGCCGAGGCCCAGGCCATCAGTTTCGTGCATCCCCTGCTGCTCACGCTGATCGCCGTGCTGTTCCTGCAGGAGCGGGTGCATGCCCGCGCATGGGTCGCGGTGGCCATCGGCTTCGCGGGCGTCATGCTCATCGTGCGTCCTGGCGGCGGCTACGCGACACCGGCGGCCTTGCTGCCCCTGGCCATGGCGCTGTGCTACGCCTCCTACCAGGCGCTGACGCGCCACGTGACGGCCAGCGACTCGCCTGTCAATTCCCTGTTCCTGGTGATGCTGGTCGGCGCAGCGGCCACCGCGGCCTCGCTGCCCTTCGCGTACGGGCGCACGGACCTGCGCGGAGCCTCGCTGCTGGTCTGCGCCGGGCTGCTTTCGGGAAGCGGGCATTTCTGCATGATCCACGCCCTCGAGTCCTCCCCGGCCTCGCGCATCGCGCCGCTGGCCTACGTGCAGGTGGCCTGGATCATCGTGCTGGGCGCGTGGGTCTTCGGCAACGTGCCGAAGGGCTGGACCCTGCTGGGCATCGGCCTGGTGGTGGCGGGCGGACTGGTGGCCACGCTGGGACGCAAGGCGCCCGGCGTGCCGGTGCCGGCCGGCCTGGCGTGAAGCCGCGGTCCCGGCGAGTGCAGTGCGGAGACGACATGGTGGAACACCTTCAAGACCCCAGCGCCGAGCGGGCCGGGCCTGCTGCGGCAAGCGGGCAGGGCGCGAACAGGGCGCGGTGCCTGGCCGGCGTGCGCGTGCTCGACCTGACCAATGTGCTCGCCGGCCCCTTCTGCGCCTACCAGCTCGCGCTGCTCGGGGCCGAGGTGATCAAGGTGGAAGAGCCGCGGCGCGGGGACCTCGCGCGCCAGCTGGGCGCGGACCCGCAGCTCAATGCCGAGTTCATGGGGGCGTCCTTCGTGGCCCAGAACGCCGGCAAGCAATCCCTGGCGCTGGATCTCAAGAGCGAGGCGGGCAGGCAGGCGATGCTGCGCCTGGCCGACACCGCCGACGTGCTGATCGAGAACTTCCGTCCCGGCGTGATGCAGCGCCTGGGTCTGGGCCAGGAGCTGCTGCGTGCCCGGAATCCGCGCCTGATCGTGTGCGCCATCTCGGGCTTCGGGCAGGACGGCCCGCTGAGCAAGGCCCCCGCCTACGACCAGATCGTGCAGGGCCTGTCGGGCGTCATGAGCATCACCGGCGATGAACACAGCGCCCCGCTGCGCGTGGGCTATCCGGTATGCGACACCCTGGGCGGGCTGACCGCGGCCTTCGCCATCAGCAGCGCCCTGGCGGGGCGCGCGAGCAGCGGGCGCGGCGAGTTCATCGACGTGTCCATGCTCGACGCCACCCTGGTGACCATGGGCTGGGTGGTGTCCAACTTTCTCATCGCCGGGCGCGAGCCGCAGGCCATGGGCAACGAGAACTTCACTGCGGCGCCCTCCGGGACCTTCACCACCGGCGAGGGGCTGCTCAACATCGCCGCCAACCGGCAGGAGCAGTTCGTGGCGCTTACGCGCCTGATCGGCCGCCCCGAACTGGCGCAGGACCCGCGCTTCGCCGAGCGCGAGGCCCGCAAGCGCCATCGCGCCGAGCTCAAGCGGCTGATCGAGCAGGCGCTGGCATCGAAGCCGGCACGGGAATGGGAAGCCCTGCTGGCCGAGCAGGGCGTGCCGGCGGGCCGGGTGTTGAGCGTGCCCGAGGCGCTGGACCATCCCCAGGTGCGCCAGCGCGAGCTGCTCGCCCACTTCGAAGGCGCCGCGGGCATCGACCGCGGCTTCGACGTGGTGCGAGCCGGTTTTCGCATGGACAGCGGCAGGCCCGATGTGGCGACGCCGCCGCCACGCCTGGGCGAGCACAGCGAGCGGATCCTCGCCTCGCTGGGCTATTCGACGCAGGAGATCGCTGCCATGCGCGCGCAGGCGGTGATCTGACATCCATGGACAAGCAGCGTCGCGGCCGCGCCGCGGCGATTCCCAACCTCAGGAGACGACGATGAAGCAATTGATTTCGCACCAGCTGGTGCGCTACCTGGAAGGGCGAGGCGTCAAGCACATCTTCGGTTTGTGCGGACATACCAACATCGCGGTGCTGACCGCGCTGGAGAACAGCTCGATCCGTTTCATCAACACCCGCCACGAGCAGATCGCCGCGCACGCGGCCGACGGCTATGCGCGCGCGCGCAACCAGACCGCCGTGGTGCTCAGTCACCTCGGGCCGGGGCTGACCAACGCGGCCACCGGCGTGGCCAACGCCGCGCTGGACTCGATTCCCCTGGTGGTCATCGCCGGCGACGTGCCCAGCTACTACCACGGCAAGCACCCCCACCAGGAGGTGAACCTGCATGCCGACGCCGCGCAGTGGGAGATCTACCGCCCCTTCGTCAAGCGTGCCTGGCGCGTGGATCGGGCGGAGCTGTTTCCCGAGATCATCGACAAGGCCTTCCAGCTCGCCGAAAGCGGACGCCCCGGCCCGGTGCTGGTGTCGGTGCCCATGGACCTGTTCTCGGTGGAGATCGACGACTCGCTGTTCGCACGGGTCGGCCGCCACACGCGCAAGCTGGCCAGGCCGTCGATCGACGACCCGACGGCGCGGCGCATCGTCCAGGCCCTGATCAGCGCGCGCAATCCGGTGATCTACGCCGGCGGTGGGGTGATCCTGGCCGACGCCGCGCAGGAGTTGCGCAAGCTGGTGGACCACCTGAGCCTGCCGGTGGCCCATTCGCTGATGGGCAAGGGCGTGCTGCCCGACGACCACGACCTGACCCTGGGCATGACAGGCTTCTGGGGCACGCAATTCGTCAATGATCGCTGCCGCACCGCCGACTGGGTGCTCGGCCTGGGCACGCGTTTTTGCGAGGCCGACTGCAGTTCCTGGGAAAGCCAGTACACCTTCGACATCCCCGGCTCCACGCGCCTGATCCACATCGACGTGGACCCCAGCGAAATCGGCCGCAACTACCCGGCCGAGATAGGCGTGGTGGCGGACCTGCGCCAGGCCCTGGAAGTGCTCAACCGCGTGGCGCGCGAGATGCTGCCGGCCGGTCGCGGCGACGATGCGCTGCGCGCGGCCATCGCGCGGCATCGCCAGGAATTCCTCGCATCCAACCAGGGTTTCATCGAGGACGAGGGCTTCCCCATGATGCCCGAGCGCATTCTCTCGGTGGTGCGCGAGGTGCTGCCGCGCGACGCCATCATCACCACCGACGTGGGCTGGAACAAGAACGGCGTGGGGCAGCAGTTCCCGGTGTACACGCCGGGCTCCATCCTGACCCCCGGCGGCTACGCCACCATGGGATTCGGCGCGCCGGCCGCGCTGGGCGCCAAGCTGGCCTGCCCCGAGCGCGTGGTCGTGTCCCTGGTGGGCGACGGGGGCTTCGGGCAGAACCCCGCCATGCTGGCCACGGCCGTCGAGGAGAACATCCCGGTGGTCTGGGTGGTGATGAACAACTTCGCCTTCGGCACCATCGCCGGGCTGCAGAAGGCGCATTTCGGCACCACCCTGGGCACCGTGTTCGAGAAGGACGGCAAGCCCTACCAGGCCGATTTCGCGGCGGTCGCGCGAGCCTACGGGGCCGAGGGCGCCAAGGTGGAGTCGGCGGCCGAGTTCAAGCAGGTGATGCAGCGCGCCCTGGCCTCCGGGCGCCCCTTCGTGGTCGACGTGGCCATGCGCAACAACCCGGTGCCCACCTCGGGCCACTGGAACATCCTGGACATCTATTCCCCGCAGGGCGGGGTGTCGCATGTCAGCACCGACTGATGTTTTTCCCGCGTCGTCTTGACGCTTTCTCAGCCCGTCCGTTCTTGCGGACAACAAGATCATTCACAACGAGGAGACCAACCATGCATCGTCTGAAACTCATGCCCGCAGCCCTGTTGTCCATCGGCGCCCTGGCGGTGGCCTTGCCGGCCCACGCCGATCAGCTCTCGGACCTGCAGGCGCAGTTGCAAAAGCTCACCCAGGAAGTCGAGCAGCTCAAGGCCGAGCAGGCGCACACGGCCGCGCAGGCGGCCGCCACGCAGAAGGTGGTGGCCACCCAGGCCGCCGCGCCGGCGAAGGCCGAGGCCAACGCCAATCCGCTGCAATTCGGCGGCAAGGACAACTCGGTCACGATCTACGGGGACATCGACCAGTACGCCAACTACATGCACAGCAGCTCGGGCAGCAACCTGTCGGCCATCGAGGATGGCGCGCTGCTGCGCAGCCGCCTGGGCATGACCGGGCAGCACACCGTGTCGCCCGGCTACGCCATGCACTTCGACGTCGAGCAGAGCCTGGACTTCACCAACGGCAGCCAGCCCGGTGCCGGGCGCCTGTTCGACCGCCAGGCCTGGGCCGGCGTGCAGACTCCCTACGGTGACTTCCGCGTCGGGCGCCAGGAGACCCTGGCCTTCTTCCACGGCGGCATGGTCGACTTCACCTCGCGCACCCTGGGCTCGGTGGTCAACGCCTTCGGAGTTCCGGCGCGCTTCGACAACGACCTGTCGTACAGCTCGCCGGTGTTCAACGGCCTGCAACTGCAGGCCCATTACGCGCTGAGCTCGGCCAACGGCAGCACCGTGGGCAGCAATGGCGCCGTCTACCAGTTGGGCGCCGAATACGTCAAGGGCCCCTTCGACGTGGGCTACAACGGCCTGTGGGCCAACGCCCCGGCGGGTGCCACCTACAGCACCAAGGGCGAGTACCAGAACGCCTACGCCGACTACAACTACGGCCGCGGCAAGGTGTACCTGACCTATGTGCGCTCGAACGTCGGTCCGGGCAGCGGCTTCAGCGGTATCGGCGGCGCGTTCCCGGGCGGAGTCCCTCTGACCGGCACCAGCTCGGCGATCAACGACTACTACAACATCTACCAGATCTCGGCCGACTATGACCTGACCAGCGCGCTGCGCCTGGGCGCGTTGTATGGCCAGATCAAGGACAGCAACAATTCCAATAACGGTGCCAAGGGCATGGCCGTGGGGAGCTACTACACGGGCATCCGGAACACCACGCTGTACGCTTTGGTGGACAGCCTGAGCAACGACTCCAACGCCGCCTTCGACGAGTCGGGTTCGGCGCCGCTGACCAAGGCCTTCCCCACCTCCGACCTGAAGGGCAAGCGCATCACCGGGGTGCAGGTCGGCTTCATGTACAAGTTCTGATTTCCGCGCTTCGAAGTCTGCAGTCTGAAGTCTGAAGCCTGAGGGCGTCCCGCTTCGCGGGGCGGGACGCCCGGGCCTCCAAGGGCAATGCCATGAACATGAGCAAGACCATCCTGTTGCGCGGCCGCGTGGTCGGCGGCGGCTCCGAACCCCTGGTGTGCGCGCCGCTGGTGGCGCGCGACCTGGACGGGCTGCGCGCCGAAGCCTCGGCGGTGTTGTCCAAGGGGCCCGACCTGCTCGAGTGGCGGGTCGACTTTTTCGAGGCGCTCGACGACGTCGCGCGCATGGTCGAGGCCGCGCGGGAGTTGCGGCGCATCGCCGCGGAGCTTCCGCTGATCTATACCCGGCGTTCGATCCGCGAGGGCGGACAGCCCATCCGTGCCTCGGAGGACGCCGTCAGCCGCGGCATCGAGGCGGTGTGCGCCGAAGGCGTGGTGGATTTCGTCGATTGCGAGCTCAGCAGCGAGCCCGAGCATTTCCGGCGCGCCCAGCAGGCGGCCAAGTCCTGCGGAGCCTTGCTCATCGCTTCCTTTCACGATTTCCAGCGCACGCCGGGGCCGGCCGAGCTGGCCGAACGCTTCGACAAGGCGCAGCAGCTCGGCGCCGACCTGGCGAAAGTGGCCGTGATGCCGCGCGAACTCGACGACGTGCTCACGCTGCTGCAGTCCACGCTGGATGCCTCGCGCCGCGTCTCCATGCCCTTGATCACCATGTCCATGGGGCCTTACGGCGCCCTGACCCGGCTGATCGGCTGGATGTTCGGCTCCACGGTCAGCTTCGCGGTGGGCGCGAGCGCTTCGGCACCGGGCCAGATTCCCATCGAGGAATTGCGCACCGTGCTGGGCGTGCTGCAGAGATCCCTCGCCGCGCGTTGACCCAGGGATCGAGCGCGGGCTGGAGCTTGCGCGATGTACGAATAGAACGCTATTTCCCCACACGAAATGGATAAGACCCTGTCCGACCCTTCCGGCGCCGACCCAGAGATGCGAGCAGGGGAGGGCCTGCCGCGCTACCAGCTGTACATCGACGGCGCATCCGTGGCACCCGAGACGGGGCGCTATTTCCCCAGCGAGGACCCTTACACGGGGCGAGATTGGGCACTGATTCCCCGAGGCGGTGCGCAGGATGTGGATCGCGCGGTGCGCGCGGCGCGGCGCGCCTTCGAATCCGGGGCCTGGCCGGCGCTGAATGCCTCGCAGCGCGGCGCGCTGATGCGCCGGCTGGCCGAGCTGATCCGGGAGCATGCGCCCCGCCTGGCGCAGATCGAGCGCCGAGACAACGGCAAGCTGGCCGCCGAGGTGCGCACCCAGGTCGACTATCTGTCCGAGTACTTCCAGTACTACGCGGGCCTGGCCGACAAGGTGCAGGGCAGCGTGATTCCCACGGACAAGCCCGGGGTCCTGTCCTACACCCGCCACGAGCCCAAGGGGGTGGTGGCCATCATCACGCCCTGGAACTCGCCCCTGACCCTGACCAGCTGGAAACTGGCGCCCGCCCTGGCGGCGGGGTGCACCGTGGTGATCAAACCCTCGGAATTCACCTCGGCGTCGATGCTGGAATTCGCCGGGCTTTTCAGCCTCGCGGGCTTCCCGCCCGGCGTGGTCAACGTGGTGACCGGATACGGCGCCGAGGTCGGCGCGCCGCTGGTCGAGCATCCGGAGGTGGCGCATGTGGGCTTCACCGGCGGCGAGATCGCGGGCCAGAAAATCTATGAAGCGGCCGCGCGCGGCCTGAAGACCGTCACTCTGGAACTGGGGGGCAAGTCGCCGAACATCGTGTTCGACGACGCGGACCTGGAGCGCGCCCTGCTGGGCGTGGTCAGCGGGATTTTCGCCGCCGCCGGGCAGACCTGCCAGGCCGGATCGCGCCTGCTGGTGCAGCGCAGCATCCACGACGCCTTCGTGGCCCGGCTGGTGGATTTCGTGCGCGATATCCGCCTGGGCGATCCGGCCGACCCGGCCACCCAGATCGGACCCATCGCCACGCCCGCCCAGTTCGACAAGGTGCTGAGCTACATCGCCATCGCGAAGGCCGAGGGCGCGCGCTGCGTGGCCGGAGGCCGGGCGCGCCCGGATATCGGCTCGGGCCGCTTCGTGGAGCCCACCATTTTCGTGGACGTCGACAACCGCATGCGCATCGCCCAGGAGGAGGTGTTCGGGCCCGTGCTGTCGGTGATCGCCTTCGACGACGAGGCGCATGCCGTGCGCATCGCCAATGACGTGCAGTTCGGCCTGGCCGCGGGCGTATGGACCGGCAGCCTGCAGCGCGCGCTGTACGTCACCGAGCGCGTGAAGGCGGGCACGGTCTGGGTCAACAACTATCGCGCCACCAGCTACACCTCGCCCTTCGGCGGCTTCAAGCGATCGGGCATCGGCCGCGAGTCCGGCGTCGACGCCATCCACGAATACCTCGAGACCAAATGCGTCTGGCTTTCCCCCGGGCTGGACGTGAGCAACCCCTTCGTGCGCCGCTGAACCCCCGCGGCGCCGCCCCTGAAATCACCATGGAGACGCAGGAAAATGGCTGAAGTACAAAGCAAGAACGAGATCACCGAGGAGCAGCGGGCCGAGCTCGACCAGGCCTTCGAGCGTGCGCGCAAGGCGCTGGCGATCATCGAGACCTACGACCAGGCCCGGGTCGACCGGCTGTGCCAGGCCATCGCCTGGGCCGTGGCCAACAAGCGCACCTTCACCCGCCTGGTCGCCGAGGGCATCGAGGAAAGCGGACTGGGAGATCCCGAAAGCCGCATGGGCAAGCGCATGAAAATCCGCGGCGTGCTGCGCGACGCCCTGCGCCAGAAGAGCGTGGGCATCATCGAGGAACAGCCCGAGAAGGGCATTGTCAAGTACGGCAAGCCGGTGGGGGTGATCGCCTGCATCGTTCCCACCACCAACCCCGACCTGACCCCCGCGGGCAACGCCATCTACGCGATCAAGGCGCGCGACGCGGTGATCTTCTCCCCGCATCCGCGCTCGAAGAAGACCTCCTTCGAGACGGTGCGCCTGATGCGCGAGGCCCTGGAGCGCGAGGGCGCGCCGGCGGACCTGCTGCAGTGCCTGACCCGCGTGAACATCCCCATGTCGCAGGCCCTGATGGCGCGTGCCGACCTGGTCATCGCCACCGGCGGGCAGCCCATGGTGCGCGCGGCCTACAGCTCGGGCACCCCGGCCTACGGAGTGGGCGCGGGCAATTCCACCATGATCATCGACCAGACCGCCGACCTCGCCGAGGCGGCGCGCAACACGCGCCTGTCCAAGACCTCGGACTTCGGCTCCGGCTGTTCGGCCGACGGCAACCTGATCATCGATTCCAGGGTGTTCGACGGGCTGCTGGCCGCCCTGCAGGCCGAGGGGGGCTACCTGGCCAGCGAGGAGCAGAAGGCGGCGCTGCGGCGGGTGATGTGGGACGACGAGGGGCATCGCCTGCCGGGTACCGTGGCCATCGCGCCGCAGGCGCTGGCGCGCGCGGCGGGCTTCACGATTCCCGAGGATCGCAGGTTCATCATCGTGCACGGCGACGGCATCGGCAAGCAGCATTTCTTCTCGCGGGAGAAGCTGACCACCCTGCTGGCGGTGTACCGCTACGAAGGATTCGATCAGGCGCTGGACATGATGCGCGCCGTGTACGAGGTCGGCGGCAAGGGACATTCCTGCGGCATCTACTCCTTCGACCAGGAGCACATCCACCGCCTGGCGATGGCGGCCCCGGTCAGCCGCATCATGGTGCGTCAGCCGCAGTCCAAGGCCAATGCCGGAGCCTTCAACAACGGCATGCCCATGACCTCCAGCCTGGGCTGCGGAACCTGGGGCGGCAACATCGTGTCCGAGAACGTGCACCTGAAGCACTACCTCAACACCACCTGGGTGTCGGTGCCCATCGCGGAGGACCGGCCCTCCGATGCGGAGTTGTTC
>DAIDHU010000465.1 GCA_027451915.1 Thiomonas sp.
GCTGCGCTTCGAGCATGAACACCTGCCGGATACGGGGCGCTTCCAGGAGACCGGCACCTGGAACTACCCCAACGACCATGCCTTCACGCGCATCACCGAGTTCAAGCACCTGACCGGGCAGGAGCACTCCGGCACCTCGATCGTGCGCGAGTACCCGCAGGCCGAGGGCGACCCGTACTACCCGATTCCCCGCGCCGACAACGAGGCCTTGTACAAGCGCTACGAGCAGATGGCCGAGCGAGAGAGCGCCGTCACCTTCGTGGGTCGACTGGCGCAGTACCGCTACTACAACATGGACCAGGTGGTGGGTGCCGCGCTGGCGGCGGCCGAGCGCCTGAAGGCCTGACTCGTCCAGGGCCCGCCATCCCATGCGCATCGCCTTCCTGTGCAAGCGTCGGTACATGGACAAGGACGTGATCCTGGACCGCTACGCGCGCCTGTACGAGATGCCCTACCAACTGGCCGCGAGAGGCCACGAGGTGCTCGGGCTGTGCCTGAGCTATCACGGCGACGCCGAGGGCGAGTGGACCCATGAGACCCCCGCCGGCTCGCTGCGCTGGCTGTCGCGCTCGCTGGGGAGTGCCGTGCTGCCGCGCCTGATCGGGCATCCGGCCTGGCTGAAGCGCCAGCTGCGCGCATTCGGCGCGCAATACCTGATCGGCGCCTCCGACATCGCCCATGTCGCGCTGGGCGCGCACTGCGCGAAACGCCTGGGCCTGCCCTTCGCGGCCGACCTGTACGACAACTTCGAGAGTTTCGGCATGGCGCGCATTCCGGGGGCGCGGGGCGCGCTGCGCCGCGCGGTGCGCGCCGCCGACCTGGTCAGCTGCACCTCGCAGGCGCTGGCGGACTACGTGCGCGAGAGCTACCAGCCGCGCGGCCGCGTGATCGCCCTGCCCAGCACGGTGGACCTGCAGCTGTTTCGCCCGGCCGACCGCGCCGCCGCGCGCGAGGCGCTGGGCCTGCCGCGCGAGGCCTTGCTGCTGGGCACCGCCGGGGGGCTGTACGAGGACAAGGGCATCGGCACCCTGTACCGGGGCTTCGAGGCCCTGGCCGCGCGGGACCCGCGGGTGCACCTGGTGCTGGCCGGCCCCACCGATGCCCGCATGCCCCCGCCGTCCGGACCGCGGGTGCATTACCTGGGACGCCTGGAGCACACGCGCGTGGCGCAGTTGTTCGCGGCCCTGGACCTGGGAGTGATCTATCTGCGCGATACGCCTTTCGGTCGCTACTGCTTCCCACAGAAGGCCTACGAGATGGCCGCCTGCGGGCTGCCCTTCGTGGCCGCCGACGTGGGCGCCATGCGAGGCCTGCTGGCGCATGCGCCGCGCCATCTGTATGCGCCGGATGATGCCGACTCACTGGCGCGCACCGTGGCGCAGGCCCTGCGCGATCCGGGCGCGCCGCCCGTGGTGCCGCAGGACTGGCAGTCGCTGATCGCCGGCTTCGAGCGCGAACTGCGGGCCAGCGCCGGGCCGGGGGAATGGGCCGGCGCGGCGGGTTGAGCACCCGGCGGCGGGCGGATCAGGCCTCGCGGGCCTCGAGCAGCAGCGCCGCGTAGGCCGCGCCGATGGGATCCCAGTCAACCAGGCGCAGCGCGCGCTCGCGCAGGCGCAGCGCCCGCTCCCGCGCCGGGCCGGGCTGCTCCAGCACGCGCATCATCGCAAGGGCCAGCGCCTGGGTGTTTCCGGCTGGCACCAGGCAGGAGTCGGCCTCGTCGCCGAACAGGTCGGCGACTCCCGGCGAGTCGCTGGCCACCACGGGGCAGGCGCAGCCCAGCGCTTCCATCAGCACCACGGGCAGGCCCTCCTGGTCGCCCGAGGCGGCGCGCACCGACGGCGCCACCAACAGCGAGGCGCGCCGCAGCAGGGGAGCAAGTTCGGCCTGCGCCATGGCCCCGGCGAACTCGACCCTGTGCATCAGCTCCAGGGAGGCGGCCTGGGCGCGCAGTTCCTGCTCCAGGGGACCGAATCCGACGATGCGCAGGCGCGCGTCGGGGCAGCCGCGCAGTACCTCGGGCATGGCGTCGAGCAGGTGGCGCAGGCCCTTCTTCTCCACCAGGCGCCCGACGAACACGATCAGCCCGGGCTCGCGCGCCTGCCCGGGATGCGGGGTGAAGCGCTCCTGCAGGTCGGCTCCCATGGGGATCACCGCCAGGCGCGGCGGGCGCAGGCCGGCGGCGTCGGCCTCGGCACGCATGGCGGAGCTGACCACGCTCATGGCGGCGCAATCGCGCGCCACCCGGCGCTTGAGGGCCTGGGCGGGCGCGGCGCGCAGGCCGTACAGGTCGGCACCGTGCGAGGTGAGCACATAGGCCGGCACCAGCCCGAGCGCGCGCAGCGCCCAGGCGATCAGGCCCTGGGGCAGCAGCCAGTGCGCGTGCACCAGCGCCGGACGCCGGCTGCGCGCCAGGCGCGCGGCCGCCCAGGCCTGCCCGAGCACGAAACCCGGCACCAACAGCCATTTCCAGGGGGAGCGCCGCAGATGGGTGATCATGCCCCCGCCGTGCACCAGGGTCTCCAGGGCCTCGGGGGCGTAGCGGTAGCGCAGCACCTCCACCCCGTCGAGCTGCTCGCGCGGCTTGGCGCCACGCGCGTGGGGGCACACCACCACGACCTCGAAGCTCCCGGCGAGCCGGCGGCACAGCTGGTGCACGAAACCCGGCTCGGGATCGTCGGCCCAGCGCGGGTAGGTCGATGCCAGCACCAGCAGCAGCGGCCGGGCGGGCGCCGGGGCTTCAGACATCGCGCCGGTAGATCAGCTGGGTGATCTGCTCGGAGATCAGGCCGATCAGGAACACGATCACCCCGGCCGACAGCAGCAAGGCGCTCATGTTGGTGAAGCGATGCGCGGTGGTGAAGGTGTAGGCGTAGTTGCCCAGGCCCAGCAGGCCGAAGGCCAGGGCCACCGGCACGAACAGCTTGAGCGGCGAGTACAGCGTGGCGATCTTGAAAATGATCAGCAGGAAGCGCACGCCGTCGCGCCAGGGCCGCAGGTGGCTGGTGCCGATGCGCCGCGAGGCATGGATGGGCAGGTAGGACACCGGGTAGGCGCTGCGGAAAAACGCCATGGTGCTGGTCGTGGGGTAGGAGAAGCCATTGGGCAGCAGGTGCAGGAACTCGCGGAAGCGCTCGGCCCGCGCCGCGCGGAAGCCGCTGGTCAGGTCGAGCACGGCATGCCCGGTCATCCAGCTCGCCAGGCGGTTGTACAGGCGATTGGCCAGACCGCGCCCGACGCTGGCCTGCGAGCCGCCGTCGCGCGCGCCGACCACCATGTCGTAGCCCTGGTCGAGGCGCTCGAGCAGGCGCGGGATGTCGGCGGGGTCATGCTGGCCGTCGGCGTCCATGAACACCAGCACCTCGCCCTGCGCGGCGCGCGCGCCCGCCTTCACCGCCGCGCCGTTGCCCATGCCATAGGGGCGGCGCAGGACCAGGGCGCCGGCCTGCTCGGCCAGTTGCGCGGTCGCGTCGGTGGAACCGTCGTCGACCACGATGACCTCGGCCTGCGGCAACAGGGCGCGCACGCGCCGCACGGTGTCGCCGACCGCGCCCTGCTCGTTGCGGGCGGGCAGGATCACCGAAAGCCTGCGCACGGCGCCTGGGGTGCCGAGGATGGCTGCCTGCGGGTCGGCCTGGTCGTTCATCGTGTCTTTCCCCCTGGAACGTCCGCTCGGAACGGCGGCGCGCTGGGTGCAAGCGTACGACGCCCGACGGCGCCCGCGCCCGCGGCCTGGGCGCGAGCAGCGATCTGGCGCTGCAGCACGCGGCGCATATGCGACTCGCTGTCGCGGTAGAAGCCGACGTGGCGCAGCCACAGCGCATGCAGGCTGCCCATGCTCCAGCCGCCCACATGCGCCAGCGGCGAAGCCACGGCGTCGAGCAGGCGCAGGGCCATCGCCGGGTGGCCGGCCGCGCCCAGCTCGGCCGCGGCCACCAGCCGAGCCCCTGGCGGCAGGCCGGGAAGGCGCAGGGCCTGCAGGTCCAGCGCGTAGGCCGCGCGCGCATCGCCTCGCGCCAGCGCGAGCCGGGCCTGGCTGCGCAGCAGCTCGCGACGCACCGCCGGCTGCTCGGCCTGCGGGCTGCGCAGCGCCGCGGCCACCAGATCGGCGCGGAAGTCGGGCCCGAAGGCGGTGCAGTCGGACAGCCCGGAGATCAGGCGCCCGACCTGGTACTGCACGACGTTGTTGCCCAGTTGCGCGTGGGCGGCGGCGTCCAGCAGGGACTCGCGCAGGCCGGCGGGGGCAGCGCCCTCGTCGCAGGCGACACCGGCGCGGTTGATCAACAGCACCAGGTCGTGGGGGTGCAGGCGCAGCGCGGCGTCGAGCAGGGAGCGCGCCTGCGCGTCATTGCCCGCCTGGCGCCAGAAATTGGCCAGGTAGGCCTGCGCGCGCGGGGAACCGGGATGCTCGCCGGCCCAGACCAGCGCCTGCTGGAAGGGGGCGCCCCATTCGGCGGCGCGGCGCGCGGTCTGCAGCGCGAACAGGGCCAGCAGCGCCAGCGCGCCAGCGCCCACCCAGCGGCGCGAGGGCCGGCACAGGGGCGGGCGCGGCCCGGCCCCGGACTCGGGAACCGCCAGCCAGGCCAGGGGCCAGAACATCAGGGCCGCGGGCAGGTAGTTGCGGTGCTCGAACACCAGCTCGAGCTGCAGCCAGGTCGACTCCAGCACATGCCCGGCGAAAAAGAACATCAGCGCGGCACCCGCCGCCACCCAGGCGGGACCGCCCGCCCGGCGCGCGCGCCAGCCGAGCAGGCCCAGCAGCAGCAGCCCCGCCGCCGCCGGCAGCGTGGTCCAGGGGTGCAGCCAGCCGGTGGACACCACCACGTCATCGTGAAACAGGCCGCCGTCGTGGGCGCGGGGCAGCCAGATGTCGCCCAGATAGCTCCACAGGATGCGGGTTTCGCTGAGCAGGCGCTGCCAGGAGCTGAAGCCGCGCCCTCCGGTGAATCCGCTCCACAGGCCGGGAACCCAGCGCAGCAGGTAGCCCGCCACGACCAGGGTGGGCAGGCCCAGGAACAAGGCCTTCCAGGCGCGCAGGCCGGCGCGCCGCGGCGGCTCCAGTCGCTGCTGCAGCACACAGGCCTCGAGCACCCAGGCC
>DAIDHU010000466.1 GCA_027451915.1 Thiomonas sp.
TGCGCATCTTCCGCTAAGATGCGTTCCAGCTTGAATCACGGCGCGGTAGCAAAGCGGCTATGCAGAGGACTGCAAATCCTTCCAGGTGGGTTCGACTCCCGCCCGCGCCTCCAGACTCCCCCCGCCACGGCGCTCAGGGCGCCCGCGCTGCCTCGGCAGCGCCTTCGGGCGCACCCTGAGCCGGGGCTCCCAGCCAGGCCACCTGCACCGGCTGCGTGGCGCGCAGCTCCACGCTACGCGCCGGAAGCGCAAACTCCGCGCCGATCTGGTCAAAACACCGCATGAGATCCAGGTTGATGGACTGCTGAGTGTCCATGTACACGGTGTAATCGGCGGTGGTCATCCAGTACACCACCTCGAAATTCAGGCCGGAGTCGGTGAATTCCTTGAAATGCGCCCGATCCAGGCGGGTCTGCGCCTTGGACTGCACGATGTCGCGCACCTTGCCCGGAACCTGCTCGACCACGTCGGCCGGGGTGCCGTAGCGCAGCGTGAACGCGAACACGATGCGCCGCTCCTGCATGTGACGGTAGTTGCGCAGCCGCGCCTTGGTCAGGTCGGTGTTGGAAAACACCAGCAACTCGCCGCCCAGACTGCGAATGCGCGTGGTCTTCAGCCCGATGTTCTCCACCGTCCCCGAGAATCCGTCGATCACCACGAAATGCCCGATCTGGAACGGCTTGTCCAGCACGATCGACAGGCTGGAGAACAGGTCTCCCAGGATGTTCTGCAGCGCCAGCCCCACCGCGATGCCCCCCACCCCGAGGCCGGCGAGCAGCGTGCTCACGTTGAAGCCCAGATTGTCCAGCAGCAGCAGCAGCAGCAGGCTCCAGAGCACGAAGCGCGCGATGAAGCTCATCGCGGCCAGGCCGGTGGCCGTCTCGGGATCGTTGCGCATCGCGCTCTCGCGCGACTGGGTGATCAGCTTGTCGATGAAACGACCGGTCCACAATCCGAGTTGCAGGGCCAGCGCCACGCTGGCGGCGCCTTCCAGCCAGCGGCGCAGATCCCCGGCCAATTGCAGGGGCTCCATGGCCGGCAGCAGCGCCACCAGGGCCAGCAGCCAGGCGCGCGTTCCGTCCAGCGCATGCACGAGGGCATCGTCCCAGCGCGACGGCGTGCGCGCGGCCACCGCCCCCAGGCGCTTGACCAGCCAGGGCTTGAGCGCGGCCGCGATGCCTCCGACGAGCAGCAGCCAGACCAGCGCGCCCAACCAGGCGCGCAGGGAATTGGATGCGATCACGATGTGCTGAAGCTCGGTCATGGACGGGCGCTGCGCGGCTGCGGGCCTGCGAGTCGAATGGACAGGTGCATATTTTGATTCAGACGGGCTCGCGCGCGGGCATCTCTGGCGCAGGCGCCCCCGCGGCCTTCTCGCGCAGCCCCTCGAAGCAGCGCTGCACATGGCGGGTCCAGAAGTCGATGTCGTAGTGTTGCACGTGCTGCTGCATGCGCACCATGCGCCCATGCTGCTCCTCGGGTTCCATGTCCAGCGCGCGGTCGATGGCCGCGTCCATCTGGCTGATGCTGTAGGGGTTCACCAGCACCGCGTCACCCAGTTCCAGGGCCGCTCCGGCGAACTCCGACAACACCAGCACCCCGTCGCGCGCGTCGTGGGCGGCGACAAACTCCTTGGCCACGAGATTGAGCCCGTCGCGCAGCGGAGTGATCCAGCACACGTCGGCGGCCCGGAAGTAGGCCATGGTTTCCTGGAAGGTCATCGGCGTGGTCGACAGCACCACGGGTTGCCACGCCAGGGTGCCGTAGTGCCCGTTGATGCGCCCCACCAGCTGCTCGATGGCCTGTTGCGCACGCCGGTACACCCGCATTCCGTCGTCGGCCGCCACCGCGGTGAGCAGCAGTTGCACCTGCCCCTGCAGCGTGGGCCGGCGGCGCAGCAGGCGCTCGTAGGTCAGCAGCAACTCGCGCGTGCCCTTCGCATAGTCCACGCGCCCGACCGACACGATCACCTTGCGCCCCGACAGGCCGGCGCGGATGCGCGCGACCTGCTCGCGAGCGTCCTGCGCGGCCATGGTCTGCTCGATCAGGCGCGCATGCGTGCCGATCGGGAAGGCGTCGATATGCACCACCTGCCCCCCCACGCGCAGCGAGGTCGGCGTGAGCGGCTCGGCCAGGGCGCTCCCCCGGTGCGCGAGGCCCTCGTGGGTAGGCTCCCAGCGCATGTCGCTCACCTCGCGCAGCCCCTGCGCCACCGCCGCGAAATTGCAGGCGTAGCGAGGCACATGGAAACCCACGAGATCGCAACACAGAAGGTTGTCCAGGATCTCGTCGCGCCACGGCAGCAGGTTGAACACGTCCGGCGCGGGAAAGGGCGTGTGGTGGAAAAAGGCGATCTTCAGGTCCGGGCGCAGCTGGCGCACGAATCGCGGCACCAGCCAGAGGTTGTAGTCGTGCACCCACACCACGGCCCCCGCCGCCGCCTCCTCGCAGGCCGCCTCGGCGAACAGGCGGTTGACCTCGCGAAACGTCGCCCAATGCGTGTTCTCCGAGGAGTACATGGAGGGGAAGCTGTTGAGCACCGGCCACAGCGCCTCCTTGGAGGTGACGTGGTAGAACTGGCTGATCTGCTCGGCCTGCAGCGGCAGGCGCAGCACCTCGTAGCTGCCGTAACTGTCGCTCACCCGCACCCGCCGCTCGAAACCCGGCGCCTTGCCCGCCGGCGCCTTTTTCCAGGCGATCCAGCTGGCGCTTTCGACCTGGCCGATGAAGCCCTTGAGCACCGGCACGATGCCGTTGGGGCTGCGGTTCTCGCGCAGCACCACCTTGCCGTTTTCCACCACCTCCTCGTAGGGCTGGCGGTGGTAGACGATCACGAGTTGCGCAGCCATGCCTGGGCTCCTTGCTGATGGTGGAAACGATGCAAGGCGTCGAGCACGCCGGCGGCGCCTGGCAGGGGGCTGAGGTACACGTTCGAGCAACCTCGCAAGGCGCGCTCGAGCGCCGGCTCGCGATTGGCCACCGCCACGCCGTTCAGCCCGGTGCGGAACATCGACAGATCGTTGAGCGTGTCGCCCGCCACCAGGGTGCGCTGCGCGGGCAGGGCCAGCGCGCGCAGAAGGCGCAGCAGGGTCGGCCCCTTCTGCACCCCGCGCGGCAGCACGTCGAAGTAGCGCCCGTCGGACATCAGCACGTCGAAACCCATGGTGCGCAACTCGCCCGCCGCGCGCAGCGCCGCGGGCTCATCCTCGTACAGATAGGACTTGCGCAGGCCCCCCGTGATCTCCTGCGGTCGCAGACGGGGGTGGCGCCGCATGAACTCCTCGATGCGCCGCGGCGCGTAGGCCGGCCAGGTGTCGCGCAGCCAATGGGTCACCGGCTGGATCAAGGCGCTGTCGGCCGGATCGGAGGCCTCCACGCTGGTACCCACGTCGCCTATGCAATAGTCGGGCCGCAGCCCGATTTGCTCGGCGAGCTCGCGCATGTGCTCCTGCCCGCGGCCACTGACGAACATCAGCACCAATTGCTCGCGGTGCTCGCGAATCCACGCGTACAGAGTCTCGCGCTGCTGCTCGGACCCGCCCACGAAGGTGCCGTCCAGGTCGGTGGCCAGGACGGTGCGGGACCGTATGGGGCGTGCATCGACCATGCCCGCGGCGCCCACCGCGCTCATCGACGCGCTGCTCATTGCACCGCCCTGTGGTTCCACACCACCCCGGGCACACGCACGGCGCCGCCCTCGTGGGAGGCTCCATGGGCCGGCGAGGCGTGAACGCCCACGCGAATCGGGCCCGGCATGGACTCCTCCGGCGGCTGCTCCAGCACCCGCTGCAGGGCGCGCCCGGCGCTGCAGCGCCCGGCCAGCACGTCGCGCACGGCGCGCGGCACCTGCAGTTCCAGCTGCAGGCGCCGCTCCAGCACCGCCAGGGCCTGGCTGGCCGATGCGCCCTCGGTCAGTTCCCCGCCGTCACCGGCCTGCGCCCCCGCGCGGTGCTCGGCACTCGCCCCCAGGCGCATGCCCAGGCGGGTGTTGCGGGAGTGGCTGGACGAAGCCGTGAGAAACAGGTCGCCGACGCCGCTGCTGCGAAACAGCGTCTCGCCGCGCCCGCCCAGGGCCAC
>DAIDHU010000467.1 GCA_027451915.1 Thiomonas sp.
TTGCCTTCGGCGATGTCGGTGACCGTGAACAGGCTGCCGGGCTCGGCCGGCGCGCACCCCGGGGGGAGCTGCTCGAACTGCATGCCGGGTTCCAGCAATGCGGGAAACAGCGCGCGGTCCTCCATGCGCAGGCGCCCGGGCTCGTAGTCGCCGAAGGCGTCCGGGGGTTCGATCTGCAAGGCGCCGGAGTCCCCGGCGGACTTGCCCAGCAGCTCGCGCTCGATGGCGGGCAGCAGGTCGGCGCCGCCCACGTAGAAATCCGTGCCGCCCTCGTCGTCGGCCAGGGCTTCGTTCTGGGCGTCGGTCAGGCGCCAGGCCAGGGTGACCACGGTGTCGGGGGCTACTTGCATGTCGGTTGTCCTGCACGGGGATCGCTGCCGGCGCACCGCGCGCCGGGGCCGTCATTGTGCGCCACAATCTCCGCCCGGCGCGCGTCGCGGGGCTTGGCGGCGCCGCGCGCGCGGGCCCCGCGCCCGGCTACACTGCCCCGCCTGTCGAGCAACCCCAGCGGAGTATCGCGTGTCCCCCCATCTGCTTGAGATCCCCGGCATCGGCCGCCAGCGATTCCTGCGCGAGTACTGGCAGCGCAAGCCCTTGCTGGTGCGCCAGGCCCTGCCGGGCATGCAGGCGCTGCTGTCGCGCCGCGAGCTGTTCGATCTGGCCCTGCGCGACGATGTCGAGGCCCGCGTGGTGCGACGCGAGGGCAGGCACTGGGAGGTGCGCCACGCGCCCCTGGCGCGGCGTGATTTCCCGGCCGTGCGCGCGCCGCGCTGGACCCTGCTGGTGCAGGGGGTGGACCTGCACGACGAGGGCGTGGCCCGTTTGCTCCGCCGCTTCCGCTTCGTGCCGGATGCCCGCCTGGACGACCTGATGATCTCCTGGGCCAGCGACGGTGGCGGCGTGGGGCCCCATGTCGACGAGTACGACGTGTTCCTGCTGCAGGCGCAGGGGCGCAGGCGCTGGCGCATCGGCGCGGTGGATCACCCGCGCATGCAGGCCGGGCAGCCCCTGAAGCTGCTGCGGGGTTTCGTGCCCGAGGAGGAGTTCGTGGTCGAGCCCGGGGACCTGTTGTACCTGCCGCCAGGCTGGGGGCATGACGGGATCGCCGAGGGCGAATGCATGACCTACTCGGTGGGATTCCGCGCCCCCCCGGGCGACGAACTGCTGCGCCAGTTGTTGTGGAAAATGGCCGAGGAGCTGCAGCCGGCGCCACGCTACAGCGATCGCGGCAAGTTGTCCGCGTCCGTCGGCGCCCACCCGGCGCGCCTGCCCGAGGACATGGTCCGCTTCGTGGCCGAGGCCTTCGCGCGCCTGCGTCCCGGGCGCGCCGAATTCGCGCAGGCCCTGGGCGAGCTGCTCACGGAGCCGAAGCAGGAAGTGGTGTTCGAATCCGGCGACGCGCTCGACGCCGCCCGCAACGCGGCGCGCCACGGCCTGCGCCTGGACCGCCGCACGCGCATGCTGTGGAGCCCCTCCGGCCTGAGCATCAACGGGGAAAGCGTGCCCGGCGAGCTTGCACGCTCCGCCTTGCTGCGGCGCCTGGCCGATGCGCGCGAACTCGATGCCGCACAATATGGCGCTGGCAACTCCGCCGAGCGCGAGCTGATGGTGCAATGGTGCGGGCTCGGCTGGGCCCACGCCGGGCGCGAGTGAAGGGCCTCAGCGACGCGCAGGCTTCTGGAGGTATCGATGGAATCCACGCAGGACCCCGAGGCGCAGCCGGCGCAGCAAGTCATCGAGGGACGGCTGGCCTGGCGCCAGGCCCTTCGCGAGCTGTTGCTCGATCCGGGGGCGCAGTGGTGCATGTACAGCGCCGATTACGAGGACTGGCCGCTGGACGAGAGCGAGGTCGTGCAGGCGCTCAGGCGCTGGGCCTTGCCGCGCCGGCGCCCCTGCGTGCGCCTGCTCGCGCGCGACTATTCCCGGCTTCTCAACACGTGTTCGCGCTTCGTGGCGTGGCGCGAGGATTTCGCGCATTTGCTCGAGTGTCGCGAACTCCCGACCGGCATCGACGCGCCTTCCGAGGGCTTGTGGCTGCGCGAGCACGCGCTGGTGGCGCTGCCGGCGCAACGCGAGCGCCGCGCCCTGCGTCAGGGCGCGCGCGAGGCCCAGGCCTCGCTGCAGCTTTTCGATCAGGCCTGGGAGCTTTCCGAGCCGGGCTTCGCTCCCCGGGCGCTCGGATTGTGAACGTTTTGCAACATTTGGCTGCAGGGATGACCAGGCTATCGGGGCAAACCCCAGGTGGGGCTATACTTCGCACCTGAACCGTGTGCTGCTGCTATGGGTGGCGGGTTCGAGGTTCACAAAATTCAGCCGGCGTTGTCCGGTTCCATTGCCCGTGTCTTGTTCTGACGCTTGAGGAATCAAATGAAAAAGTCCGTGTTGTTGGCTTCCATGATCGCTGCTCTGGCTCTGGCGGCCTGCGGCAAGAAGGAAGAAGCCGCTCCTGCCTCGGCCCCGGCCTCGGCCGCCGCCCCGGCCGCTTCCGCGGCTGCTTCGGCTCCCGCCGCTGCTGCCTCGAAGGCTGCTCCGGCTGCTTCCGCCGCCGCTTCGGCTCCGGCCTCCGCTGCCGCTCCGGCCGCTTCCGCCGCCAGCAGCGCCGACAAGAAGTAAGTCGTCAATACAGCGGGCTACGGCTCGCTGTTGCGTCGAGCAGGAAAGCCAGCTTCGGCTGGCTTTTTTGTGGGCGTTGCGGAGTGGGCATGCGCATCAGAGACTTCGTGGCGCATCTCGTGGCGCATGCAAAGCAAAAAACCCGCCTCGAGGCGGGTTTTTTTGCTGGGGCGGGGCGGGCTGTGACCCGCCAGGCTCCCGGGTGCTTACTTGAGCTTGGTTTCCTTGTACACCACGTGCTTGCGCGCGACCGGATCGAATTTGGCGATTTCCATCTTTTCCGGCTGGATACGCTTGTTCTTGGTCGTGGTGTAGAAGTGACCGGTTCCGGCGGTCGACTCCAGCTTGATCTTTTCACGTCCGCCTTTGGCCATGGCGCGTCACTCCTGTTGCTTGTCGAATTCAGACTTCGCCGCGCGCGCGCAGGTCCGACAGCACGGCATCGATGCCGACCTTGTCGATCAGGCGCAGGCCGGCGTTCGAAACGCGCAGGCGCACGAAACGGTTCTCGCTTTCCACCCAGATCCTGCGATATTGCAGGTTGGGCAGGAAGCGACGCTTGGTCTTGTTGTTGGCGTGGGAAACGTTATTGCCCACCATCGGCGCTTTGCCGGTAACCTGACAGACGCGTGCCATACAGCACTCCACTTTATAAGCGTTGGCAAAAACGGCCATTGTACACAGGATTGCCCCGCCTGCCCAGGGGCCGGGCCCGCCCGACCTCAGGCCCCAGGCTTGCCGTGGCAGGAGCAGGGCAGCGAGAGCAGCTCCAGCCAGGGGCGTTGCGGCGTCTGCAGGCGCAGGCAGCTCAGCGCACCCCCCCACAGGCAGCCGCTGTCCAGGCACAGCGCGCCGTCGCTCCACGACAGTCCGAGGGTCGACCAGTGCCCGAAGGCCATCGGCGTGCCGCGCGTGGCACGTCCCGGGACGGCGAACCACGGCAGGAGTTCGGGCGGGGCTCCCGCCGGGGCCTGCTTGCAATGGAAATCGATGCTGCCGTCGCGGGTATCGACGTAGCGCAGGCGGGTCAGGGCGTTGACCGTCAGGCGCCAGCGCCGGGCATCGCGCAGCTCCGGCGACCAGCGCGCCGGTTCATTGCCGAACAGATCGGCCAGGAAGCCGCGCAGGTCCTTCGAGCGCAGCTGCACCTCGACCTCGGCGGCCAGTTGCAGGGTCTGCTGCACGCTCCAGTCCGGCAGCACCCCGGCGTGCACCAGCAGCCAGCCCTGTTCGAGCAGCGCCAGGGGGCGCTCGCGCACCCACTGCAACATCTCGTCGCTGTCGGGCGCGCGCAGGATGTCGTCCAGCGTGTCGCTGCGGTGCGCGCGGCGCACGCCCTCGGCCACGGCGAGCAGGTGCAGGTCGTGATTGCCCAGCAGGCATTGCGCACTGGCTCCCAGGCGCATCAGGAGGCGCAGGCAGGCTGCCGAACCGGGGCCGCGGTTGACGGCATCGCCCAGCACGATCAGGCGATCCTGCGCCGGATCGAAGCGCAGGTGATCGAGCAGGCGCGCGAAGGCCTGGTCGCAACCTTGCAGGTCGCCGAGAAGATAGGTGGCCATGACGGGTCGGCGTGAGAAAATGGCATTTTGCCTCGACCCGGCGGCCCGCGTGGCCCTGGCTCCCACCGCACGCAATCCATGGCACAACTCGATCCTTCGCTGTTCAAGGCCTACGACATCCGCGGCATCGTCGACCGCTCCCTCACCGAAGCCGCCTGCGAGCACATCGGCCGCGCCTACGCCACGGTGGCCCGCGCGCGCGGCCAGCAGGCCGTCTACCTCAGTCGCGACGGGCGCGACTCCGGGCCGCGCCTGGGCGCTGCGCTGGCGGCGGGGCTGCGCGCCGGCGGGCTCGACGTGATCGACCTGGGCATGAACGCAACGCCGATGCTGTACTTCGCCTGCGCCACCACCGAGGTCCCCAACGGCATCCAGATCACCGGCAGCCACAACCCGCCCGAGTACAACGGCCTGAAGATGGTGCTGGGCGGCGACGCGCTGCACGGCGAGGACATCGCCGCGTTGCGCGAGCTGACCGTCTCGGAGGCCTATGCGCAGGGAAGCGGCGCGCTGGGCAGCGCCAGCATCGTCGAGCCCTACCTGCAGCGCATCGTGTC
>DAIDHU010000468.1 GCA_027451915.1 Thiomonas sp.
CCGCGCGCCGGGCCGGCGCGCAGGCAGCGCGGGCGGTGCCCGCGCCGCAGCCGCTGGGGGCGGCCGCAGGCGCGCCGGAGGACCTGGCCCCGGCGCCGCAGGCGGCTTCCTGTTGCGGGCACGGCGCAGCCGCGGCCGAGCCGGCGGTGCCGCAGCCCGCTTCGTGTTGCGGGCATGGCGCGGCCGCGGCCGAACCCGCGGTGCCCCAGGCAGCTTCCTGCCGCGGCCACGGGGCGAGCTCGGCCGAGCCGGCGGTGCCGGAGGCGGCTTCGTGTTGCGGGCACGGCGCGAGCTCGCCCGAAGCCCTGCGGCCCGCGGAGCATGCGGCGCAAACCCCTTCCTGCTGCGGGCACTGAGCGCCATGGGATGCATTCTCAAGGGCGGCGGCGGCTTGTACAGCCGGCTGCGCGTCGGAGCCGTGCTGCTGGCGGCGGGGGAGGGCTCGCGTCTCGGTGGGCGTCCCAAGTGCCTGCTCGAACTCGGCGGGGTGCCGCTGGTGCGGCGGCAATTGATCGCCCTGTCCGGAGGCGGGGTGGACGAGCTGGTGGTGGTGCTCGGGCACCATGCGCAGCGCATCGAGCCGGTCGTGGCGGAGTTCCCCGTCACCCTGGTCCGCAATCCCCATCCCGAGCAGGGACAGGCCTCCTCGACCCGGGTCGGTCTGCAGGCGCTTGCGGCGGTGGACTGCGTGCTGGTCGCGCTGGCGGATCAGCCGCTGCTGCACGCGCAGGACGTGGCCGACCTGATCAAGGCGTACAAGCAGCGCCCCGAGGGCATCGAACTGGTGCAACCACAGGTCGACGGACAGCCCGGCAACCCCCTGGTGTTCAGCGCGGCGGTGCGCGAACAGATCCTCGCCGGACCCGGGGACGTGGCCTGCCGGCGCTGGCAGGAGCGCCATGCCGGGCAGGTGCTGCGCTGGCCGACCGCCAACCGGCGCTATGCGGTGGACATCGACACCGAGCAGGACATCGAGGAGCTTGCCCAGCGCACCGGCCATCGGCTTCGCTGGCCACGGGACCTGGCCCCGGCCGCGGTGCAGCCATGAGCGTTTCCGGTGCCGACCCTGGCGCGCAGGGCACGCTGGCACTGTGGCCCACCCCCATGGGCGTGCACCGCTGGGCGCGGGCCGATGAGATCAATCCGCTGCTGGCGCGGGTGCTCGGCAGCCTGCGGGCGATGGCGCAGCCAGGGCCCGCGGCGTTCTTCGCCAGCGAGGACGACCTGCTGGAACGCATCCGCCTGCCCGAGTGGAAGGATTTCCTGCGTTTTGTAGTCGATTCCCTGCACGCCACGGTGGCGCAGGCCAACCGCGGCGCCTGGCCGCATCCCGCGCCGGACCTGCAGGTGCACCTGCGGGGCATGTGGTTCCAGGTCGCCAACCAGGGCGCCAGCCACGACGTGCACACCCACGGCAATTGCTCGTGGTCGGGCGTGTACTGCGTGCAGGTCGACGACGAGGGGCGGCGCGTGGCCGACCCCGTGCTGGGCGAGCGCAACGGGGTGACCCGGTTCTACGGGCCGTATTTCCCGCGGCTGGGCGGCGCGCATGCCGACCTGGGCAACGCCTACCTGCAATCGGCGCGCCTGGACATCGCGCCACTGCCGGGGCAGTTGATCGTGTTTCCGTCGTGGCTCGCGCACCAGGCGATGGCCTACCGCGGCGAGCGCGATCGCATCATCGTGTCCTTCAATGCCAGCGTGCACGCGGCGCAGGGCGGCGATCGCCTGCGCGGCTATGCCGCGGCCTGAATTCCAGGCATCGGGCAGGGGCCCGAGGATTTGCACATCATGAACAGTATCGACATCGAAGTCATCCGCAACGCGCTGGACTGGCGGGAGCGCGGCCATCGCGTCGTGCTCGGCACCGTGGTCCGTACCTGGGGCTCGGCGCCGCGTCCTCCCGGCTCCATGATGATCATCCGCGACGACGGCCAGGTCGCCGGTTCGGTCTCCGGAGGCTGCATCGAGGACGACCTGATCCGGCGCGTGGCCGCCGGAGAACTCGCGCTGCGCCGTCCCGAGGCCACCGTCTACGGCCGTACCGCCGAGGAGGTCCGGCGCTTCGGGCTGCCCTGCGGGGGAAGCGTGCAGGTGGTGCTCGAACCCCTGCACGACGGCTCCGGGCTGGAACCGCTGCTGCGCCACATCGAATCCTCGCAGCGCGTGCAGCGCAGCCTGGACATGGCCAGCGGCGCGGTGCGCCTGTCGCCCGCCGAGCGCCGCGAAGCGGTGTACTACGACGAGCAGGTGCTGCGCACCGTGCACGGCCCGCGCCTGCGCCTGCTGCTCATCGGCGGCGGGCAGTTGTCGCGCTACCTGGCCTCGATGGCGGTGATGCTCGATTACCGGGTCACGGTGTGCGAGCCGCGCGTCGAATACCACGAGGGCTGGGACGCCGTACCCGGGGTGAGCCTGTCCACGCGCATGCCCGATGACGAGGTGCTGGCCATGCAGCCCGACGACAGTTGCGCCGTGGTGGCGCTGACCCACGACCCCAAGCTCGACGACCTGGCGCTGATGGAGGCCTTGCGCAGCCCCGCCTTCTACGTGGGCGCGCTGGGTTCGCGGCACAACAACGACAGGCGTCGCGAGCGCCTGCTGGAGTTCGACGTCACGCCGGAGCAGGCGGCACGGCTGCGCGGTCCGGTGGGACTGCGCCTGGGCGGGCTGACGCCGCCGGAGATCGCCATGAGCATCGTCGCCGAGATGACGGCCGTGCAACGCGGCGCCGATCTGGCGCGGCCCCTGACGGACTGGAGTGCGTCCAGCACGGTATGCCGGGTGGCATGAGCCTTGTACGGACGGTGGCCTTCGAGTCGCCGGGGTGTTGAAATAGCGGCTGTCGACGCGGCCTCGCCGCGTGTCCAGGAGATTTCGATGGATTTTGCGCTGAGCCCGGACGTGCAGGACCTGCAAAAGCGCGTGCGCAGTTTCATCCGTGAACGCATCATGCCCTTCGAGAGCGACCCGCGCTGGGGCGCGCATGGGCCCACGGAGTCGCTGCGCGACGAGCTCGTCGGGCTGGCGCGCGGCGCCGGCCTGCTCACGCCGCATGCCTCGCGGGAATTCGGGGGCCTGGGCCTGAGCCATGTGCAAAAGGCCGTGGTGTTCGAGGAGGCGGGCTACTCGGCGCTGGGGCCGACCGCGATGAACATCCATGCCCCGGACGAAGGCAACATCCACTTGCTGGAGGTGGTGGCTTCGCCCGAGCAGAAGGAACGCTGGCTGCGCCCCTTGGTGCAGGGCAACGCGCGCTCGTGCTTCTGCATGACCGAGCCGCCTCCGGGAGCGGGCGCGGATCCGTCGATGCTGCGCACGACTGCGGTACGCGACGGGGACGACTACGTGATCGACGGGGTCAAGTGGTTCATCACCGGCGCGCAGGGCGCCGCCACGGCCATCATCATGGCGCGCATGGAGGACGGTTCGGCCACCATGTTCCTCAGCGACATGGATCGCCAGGGCATCGAGGTCGAGCGCACCATGGACGCGATGGACTCGTGCTTCACCGGCGGGCATGGGGTGGTGCGCCTGCGTGGCCTGCGCGTGCCCGCGAGCGACGTGCTGGGCGAGCTCGGACAGGGGCTGCGCTATGCCCAGGTGCGCCTGGCGCCGGCTCGCCTGACCCACTGCATGCGCTGGCTGGGCCAGGCGCAGCGCGCCCACGACGAGGCCCTGGCCTACGCGCGCGAGCGCCAGGCCTTCGGCCGCACACTGGGCGAGCACCAGGGGGTCGGGTTCATGCTGGCCGACAACGAGATGGACCTGCACACCGCGCGCCTGCACATCTGGCACACCGCCTGGCTGCTCGACCGCGGCGAGCGGGCCAATTTCGAGTCCAGCCGCGCCAAGGTCGTCTGTTCCGAAGCCGAATGGCGGGTGGTCGATCGCAGCGTGCAGATCCTCGGCGGCCAGGGCGTGACGGGCGAACGCGCGGTATCGCGGATCTTTTCCGACATGCGCGCCTTTCGCATCTACGACGGCCCCAGCGAGGTGCACCGCTACAGCCTGGGGCGCAAGATTCTCGCCGGGCGTCGCGACGCCTCCTTGCGCCAGAGCTGAGCCGGGCGGCGCGGGGCGCTGGCTGCCGGGCGCACGCCGGGCAGCCAGGGCTCAGCCGGTGGAGCGGCGGCGGCGCCCGGCCGGCGCGCCGGCCACGGTGGGGGAGAAGTCCGTGTGCTCGAAGTCGATGCCGTGCTCGAGCATCTGGCCGCGCAGCTCGCGCAGGGCCGCGCGCGCTGGCATGTGGCGCTGGGATCCGGCCAGCTTCCACCAGTGCTTGGCCATGCCCACGTCGGGCAGCACGCCGATGCCGCGCCAGTACATCTTGCCCAGCTGGTACTGGGCCAGCACGTGACCCTGCTCGCCGGCCTTGGTAAGCCAGCGCAGGGCCGCACCGAGGTCCCTGGGGGCGCGCCGCCCGCGCATCAGGGTCAGGCCCAGCATGTACTGGGCGGCATCGTGGCCCTCGTCGGCCGCGCGCCTGAGCCAGTCGATGGCCTCCGGCCAGCGCTCCCGGGCATGCCCGGACAGCAGGGTCAGGCCCAGGGTGTACTGGGCCGAGCGATGCGACTGCTCGGCGGCGCGCCGGAACAACTGCAGGGCCAGCGCGCGGTCGCGCGGCACCCCCAGGCCCTGCAGATACAGGCGCCCGAGGAACCAGTTGGAGGGGGCGTCGCCCTGGTCGGCGGCCGCCCGGTACCAGCGCGCGGCCTCGGCGTGGCTGCGCGCCACGACCTGGCCGTTCTCGAACAGGATGCCGATGGACCCGATGGCCCGCGCCATGTTCTGTTCCGCGGCTTTTTTCCACCAGTACATGCAGCGGGCGTAGTCCTGGGCCACGCCGCGGCCGTGGTAATGCATCCAGCCCAGGTTGTACTGGGCGCTGGCCGAACCCTGGCTGGCCGCGCGTTCGTACCAGATGCCCGCCTGATCGTGCTGGCCGAGATTGCGCAGGTGGTCTCCCAGCCATTCCTGGGCGACCATGTCTCCCGATTGCGCGAGTTCTACGACTTCCTTGGGAATGCTTGTGGCGTTCATAGGCCGAATGGCCCAGACGGGCGCGTGGGTGACATCTCCTTGCAATATTGTCCTCCGCCAGGAGGGAGACGTCATCCTTTCTTCACGGGGGCAGGCGCGGGAAGGCGGCCGGGCCCAGCAGCGCCAGGCGCGCCGCGCCGAAGGCGGCCTCGGTCTGGCGCGCCGCGCGCACGGGCAGGCCCAGCGCGCGCTCGCGCAGGCGGGTCCATGCCGGATT